>CAJXOB010000005.1 GCA_913057955.1 uncultured Gammaproteobacteria bacterium
ACAGTATTAATACCACTTTTGAGTTCAGCACCTAAAAAAGCAAGGAAGCTATAGCCCATTCCTCCAGCAGCGCCAGTACTCGGCTGCATTGAAACATTGTTAGTAAATTTATTTGAGACAATATTAGCGTAATGATTCAAGATAGAATCCAATTGATTAATCATCTCTGCATTTGCACCTTTTTGAGAGCCAAAAATAGAAGAGGCTCCCTGAGGACCAATCAACGGATTATCGACATCGCATGCAATTTCAAAGCTAACTCCTTTAAGGCGAGAGTCCATAGAGCTAAGATCAATTTCGCAAAGAGCATTTAAACTAGAAACCCCTTCAATCAGTTCATTGCCTGAAGTGTCTAAAAATCGAACTCCTAGAGCTTGTAAGAAACCCACCCCTCCATCATTAGTCGCGCTACCTCCTAGACCAATAATGATATGTTTAACGCCTTCATTCAATGCAGCTAATATAAGTTCACCCACTCCAAAACTAGAAGCGATCATTGGATTTCTTTTCTGAGGAACAACTAAGTGCAAACCACAAGCTTGAGCAACCTCAATAACTGCTGTTTTCGAATCTCCAAGAATGCCCCAGTTCGCATCAACAGTCTCTCCCATAGGGCCAGAAACCTTTGTAGAAAAAAAACTACCTTTAGTTGCTTTAACCAATACATCAACTGTTCCTTCACCTCCATCAGCAATAGGTAACTTAAAAATTTCAGCATCTGGGAATAAATTTGAAAAACCTACTTCGATAGCGTCTGCAACATTAGACGCTGAGAGGGTTTCTTTAAAGGAGTCGGGTGCAATTACTATCTTCATAAAATTCAATACTCTGGAACAATTTAGTGATCAGATTATTTCATCTATCCTTAAAGTTAGTTATATTTTTTACCCCATCGCTCAAGCGAAATTGTAGCAATAAAAATAATTAACATTCCAATCCATTGGCTTTGGCCTAACTTATCCTGGAGAAGTATTACGCCTAATATGATAGTAAAAATAGGCTCCAAGTACATTACGTTAGATGTTCGAACAGGGCCAATGATTGTAATCGATCTAAAGAAAAAGTAAAAACCGCCACTCATACCAATGGCTGAAAGGATACTCCAAATTAACATCTCAGAAGATACTGAGGCAATTGGATTTGCTATAACTATAAAGTAAACCAGCACAAAAACTATAGAAGGTAAGACCGTAATATATTTAACCAAGCCCCATCCAGACTCTACGCTTTCATGTCGAGATAAAATATTAACGGTAACTTGGGCAAGTGATGCAACCATTCCCCAAAAAATACCCCACAAGTTCCAATCACTTGTATCACCTTGAACCAGAACCCAAATACCAAGTAACGAAACAAGAAGTGCTGCAACTGATAAAAAATCAATTGACCTTCCCTTTATTAAAGAGTTCACAAAAAAAGTAATAATTGGGAAAGTATAAATTACTACTACTGCCAAACTAAGAGGGATAAGCTTTATTGAAAACATATACGATGCAATAAAAAGAGCTTGAAAAATACTAATAAAAATTAGTCGCGTATGAGTTGCCTTACTTTTAGTTTTTTTGGGAGATTTATTTAACACGCTAGAAATAGTAAAGGTACTAACATAGCGAACAGCAAGAAGAAGAAATAATGGGCCAATTGAAGAATTAAGGCTGCCATCATCAGGGAAGTATAATTTAGAGGCAGCATAGAAGTAAGGAACAACAGTTGCTGCAAGAGAAAAGAAGAAGGCGGCTAAAATCGCTGTAACAATACTTGCCGTTAGAATACTTAAAGAGAATTTATTGCTCATAATAAATATCCTTAAGAATCAAAGCTTGCATTTTATAGCGCATCAAGATCAAACGTCAAGATATATATTTACACTCTTAAGAAAGTTATTGTATTAATAGCTCGGGTTCATTGGTTGTAATAGAGTTAGAGCCCCAACTAATTAATTGATTCGCAGTATCAGCGTTATCTATAGTCCATGAGTGATATTCAAGTCCTGAAATAATAACCTTCTCAACGAATTCCTTTGAAAGCTGATTATCTGTACCAATTCCATCTGCCTTAATATCAAACATTTCGTTAATTAAACTACTGACTTCGCGCCCCTCCTCATAGGAATACAATAATAGAGCTTTATATTCGGGCGCCATCTCCTTTAATTCTTTAACAACTTGACTATCAAAAGAAATAATTACCACTTGATTTGAATTAATCTTTGATCGAGAAAGCTCCTTGATTAATGGTGATAATATTTCAACACCGCACTTGATTTCAATAAATATTTTTTTTCCAGAGGGTACAGTTTTCAGTACCTCAGTCAAAGTTGGAATTTTAATATTTAAGTGGTCTTTACCCTCACATTGAAGATTCAATTCTTTTAATTCTTGCAGAGTAGAATTACAAATAACTAAATTTTTATTGCAGACTCTAGAAGTATTATCATCGTGAATACAAACAATAGACCCATCCCTGGTAAGATGAAAATCACCCTCTATTCCATCTACTCCAACAGCCCATGAGGCATTAAAGGCTGATAAAGAGTTTTCTGGTAAATCGAATGAAATACCTCGATGCGCAATAATCATTCAGTTATTCTTCATAAAAGTTTAGAATAATGAAACAGACAGCTCCATCCAAAAACTTGGCATCAAGCCAACGACTAAAATAAGAATACCATTTATAGAAAGTACAACCTTCATATCTAATTGAGCTGATATAACTATCTCTTTATCGACATCATCAAAATACATTGTCTTAATAATTTGCAGATAATAGTAAGCACTTATTACAGCGAAAATAACTGCTGTGATAGCAATAACTACATACCCTTCGGCGATAACTTGTTGAAGGATAAATAGCTTCGAATAAAAACCAATAAATGGAGGAACTCCAGCCATTGAAAGCATAACTACCAACATAATTAATGCAAACCAAGGAGAGTGCTTGCTTAAGCCTTGAAAGTCAGAAATTTGATCAGCCTCAAATCCCTTCCTATTAAGAACAATAATAGAGCCAAAGGCAGCTAAACTCATCAAGATATAAGCCAATACATAAAAGACTGCAGCGCCGTAGCCATCAACAACACCGGTAACAAAACCTAGTAGCACAAAGCCAATATGTGATATTGTTGAGTATGCAAGCATTCGCTTAATATTTGATTGAGTTAATGCGACTAAAGACCCTACTGCAATCGATAGCACAGCTAGAATCATAAATAAATCTGCCCAGTAATGCTGAAGATCCCCTAAGCCATCGATTAATAATCTAATCAGTAGTGCAATTGCTGCAATTTTTGGCACGGTAGAAAGGAACATTGTAACTGAGGTTGGTGAGCCTTGATATACATCTGGAACCCACATATGAAAAGGTACAGCTCCGAGTTTGAAGGCGACACCAATGACCAAGAAAACTAAACCAAAGTTCAGGATTAATGTTTGCTGCGAGCCTAAAGTAGAGGCACTAGCAAAACTCGAAATCTGAGCAATATCCAGGCTTCCACTTATTCCATAAATCATAGACATTCCATAAAGCAATAGTCCTGAAGCGATTGCTCCCAAAACAAAATATTTAAGAGCAGCTTCAATGGCGCTTGCCCGGTCTCTTGCAGTCGCAATAAGTGCATATAAAGATAGAGACATTATCTCCAAACCTAAATACAAAGTGAGGAGGCTATGCCCAGAAACCATTACCATCATCCCTAATATTGACATCAGCGCTAGAACAAAATACTCATTTCTTAAAAGGTCATGAGCTTTAAGGTAATGACGAGTATAAACAAGCGCAATAATTGCAAAACCGAGTATAAAAACTTTAAATGTTGAGCCTAATGAATCAAGAACAAAAGTGCCAGAAAAAATTATCGCATTCTCGCCGATTAAATTAAATGCCAAGAATCCTGTTATTAAAAGCGCTAATTGTGATAAATAATAGGTAAGTTGCTTTAAGCGCTGACTTACAAAAAGGTCAAATAATAAAATCAGTGAAATTGCGCTTAGTAGAAATAACTCTGGCATAGCAAAGATTAATTCTGCAGCATTAAAATTAAAGTTCATCATAATAAAACTGGTAGTTTAGTTGTAAGTGCCTGCTCAAGTAGATTAACAATTGAAGCATGCATTACTTCAATTACTGGTTGCGGGTATAAACCCATCCATAATACTGCAATAGCCAAAATAGCTAAAATTCCAAATTCCCTAGAATTAATGTCACTTAAAGTGCTTACATCTGGGTTAGTAATTGTCCCCCAAAAAACTCGTTTTACCATCCATAACGTGTAAGCAGCCCCAATGATCAAAGTCATTGAAGCCAAGAATGCAAACCAAAAGTTAGCTTGTAAAGCCCCAAGAATAACCATAAACTCGCCTACAAAACCTGATGTTCCGGGGAGGCCGGCATTAGCCATTGCAAATAGAACCGCAAAACCTGTAAATTTAGGCATTGAATTTACAACGCCTCCATAAGTGGAAATATCTCTGGAGTGGAGTCGATCATAAAGCACACCAACAACTAGGAACATTGCTGCAGATATAAAGCCATGGGAAATCATTTGAATCATTGCCCCCTCTAATCCAAGATAAGCACTTTCAATACTTGCACCACTTATTGAAACAAGCTCGCCAGTTGATCCCATTTTCATAATTGAAAATAATGCAAATACGCCTAAAGTAACAAAGCCCATATGAGAAATTGATGAGTAAGCAATTAACTTTTTCATATCTTTTTGAACCAGTGCTACAAAGCCAATATAGACAATTGCAATCAAAGAAAGAATAATTACTACAGTTGCAAATGATGATGAAGCATCAGGCGTTATGGGTAGAGAAAAACGGAAAAACCCGTAACCACCCATTTTTAACATTATAGCTGCCAGAATAACCGAACCACCTGTAGGTGCCTGGACGTGCGCATCTGGAAGCCATGTATGGACAGGAAACATAGGGACCTTGACCGCAAAAGCAAGGAAAAAAGCCCAAAAAATCCAGCTCTGCTGAACCATAGTAAGTGGCAAGGCGTACATTTCAGAAATAGCGAATGAGCCACTTAAATTGTACATATAAATAAGTGAAACCAGCATAAATACTGATCCTAGGAAAGTGTATAAGAAAAATTTAATCGAGGCATAGACACGATTTTGACCACCCCAGACACCAATAATTAAAAGCATTGGTATTAGTGATGCTTCCCAAAAAACATAAAATAACATAGCATCCATTGACGAAAAAACACCAATAATTAGCCCTTCCATCATTAAAAATGCCGCCATGTAATCAGCCACTCTATTGTTAATAACTTCCCACCCAGCAACAATCACTAATATTGTTGAAAAAGTGGTAAGAATAATTAGCGGCATAGATATTCCATCAACGCCTAAATGGTAAAAAATATTAAATTGCGAAATCCAGCTTGTTTTTTCTACAAACTGCATTGAAGCAGTTGAAGTATCAAAGTCTAAAAATAAATTTATTGATAATATGAAAACTAGCACAGAAATACCAACACTTACCCAGCGGGCAAGTTGACTTCTATTGTTGCCTATTAATAGAACTGAACCAGACCCTAAAATAGGAAGCCAAATCAAAATACTTAGTAATGAATCCATACTATTACCTTAACTAAAAAATGAATAATCTGATGCAATGAGAACCCATCCCAATACAAGCATCAAACTAACGATCATAAAAAATGCGTAATGGTAGACATAGCCAGTTTGGATTGGCCGAATAAAAGCACCTACATAACGAGCAAATCTAGCACTCCCATTAACCAAAAGCTGGTCAATGATTGTCATATCTGAGATTTTCCATAACAGATTGCCAAGTTTCAATGATCCACGAACAAAGACAATTTCGTTAAATCGATCAAAACCATATAAAGAATTTAACACATAATTTATTCGTTTAAATTTACTCTGAATGAGGTCCGCCCAATCAGTTCGGTATATGCAGAATACCCAGGCTGTTAATCCACCACCAATCATCATCCAGAATGGAAGTGTCATTACTGAATGCGTAATCAAGGAGAATGCCGAATGAAAGTGGCTTTCAAGTTTTGCAACGGCATGATGCGAAGAATCAATAAATATTCCATTTTCTAGCCACCCACCAAAAAGCATTGGTTCAATTGTAAAGTACCCAATTAATACTGATGGAATAGCTAGCAACACTAAAGGAACCGTAATTGATGGGGCAGTCTCATGAACATGCTCTTCGGTATGGCTATCAAGTCTTGATTCGCCATGAAACACTAAAAATAATAGTCGTAAACTATAGAAGGCAGTTATGAATACACCTAATATAACTGCAAAGTAAACCCACCCTGCAAAAGGTAAATCAGAATAATGAACAGCCTCAATTATCATATCTTTGGAATAAAATCCCGCAAATCCAGGGAACCCAATCAAAGCTAAAGTACCTAAAAGTGAAGTTACGTATGTTATTGGCATTTTCTTTCTTAGGCCACCCATCTTTCGAATGTCTTGTTCGTGGTGAAGGGCTACAATTACTGATCCAGCTGCTAAAAAAAGCAAAGCTTTAAAAAAGGCGTGAGTCATCAGGTGAAAAATTGCAACAGAGTAGGCGCTCACCCCTAGAGCAACAGTCATATAACCAAGCTGCGAGAGTGTGGAATATGCTACAACTTTCTTAATATCATTTTGGACAATGCCCAGTAATCCCATAAATAGTGCTGTTATTGCCCCTATCACCATGACTACTGTTAGTGCAACATCACTTAACTCAAATAAGGGAGACATTCTTGAAACCATGAAGATGCCAGCCGTTACCATTGTTGCTGCATGAATCAAAGCAGAGATAGGAGTAGGACCCTCCATAGAGCCTGGAAGCCAAACATGCAAAGGAACCTGGGCTGATTTTCCCATTGCCCCAACAAACAGCAGAAGGCAAACTACTGTTATAGCAGAAACGCCTCCAAATAAAGTTTTTCCAATAATTTGATCTTTTTGACTAAAGGTTTCAGCGTAATCTAAAGTACCAAAAAACATCAGAACCATTGCAATTCCTAGAAGAAATCCAAAGTCACCAACTCGATTAACAAGAAAAGCTTTTAAGTTAGCCTGAACCGCTGACTCCTTATGATGCCAAAATCCAATTAAAAGATATGAAACCAGACCAACAGCCTCCCAGCCAAAGAATAACTGCATAAAGTTATTTGAAATTACAAGTGTAAACATTGCAAAAGTAAATAGAGATATGTAGCTAAAAAATTTAGTGTATCCCTTATCTTCATGCATATAGCCAATAGTGTAGATGTGCACCATTAATGAAACAAATGAAACAACCACTAGCATCAAAGCGGTCAAGTTATCAACTAAAAAGCCAACACTAATATTGAGCCCTCCAATTTGCATCCATGTATATAGGTTCTGATTGAAAATATCACCATCATTTAGAACATGATGATTAAAGACAAATAGAGATAGTGCAGTAGAGATTGCTACCCCTAAAATCGTAATTGAATGTGAAGCTTTTCGTCCGAGTCTATTTCCAGCAAGGCCAACTATGATTGATCCAAATAAGGGTGCTAGTACAATTGTCAAATAAGTATTAATCACAACTACCCTTTCAAAGTGTTAGTTACATCAATATCAATCGAGCCACGACTTCTAAACATCAGCGTTAGGATTGCAAGCCCTATAGCAACTTCTGCAGCAGCAACTGTCAAAATAAAGAACACAAATATTTGCCCAGCAAGGTCACCGCCATAATATGAAAAGGCAATAAAATTAGTATTAACTGCTGCCAAAATTAATTCCACACACATCAAGAGCATAATGATATTAGTTCTATTGATAAAGATTCCGGCAAGACCAATACAAAAAACTATCGAACTCAGAATTAGGTAATCAGATAGTGCTATCATTTTGACTCCTTGGCGGACTTTGGCTTAATAGAAACAATTCTCATTCTATCTTTTGCCTGAACATTAATTTGCTCTGAAATATTTTGCTTTTTACTTCTAGATTCATTGCGATGAACAAGCGTAATTGCTGCAATAATTGCTATTAAAAGTAGTATTGCTGCTAATTCAAAAGGATAGACATAAAGCGTATAAAGTTGCTCTGCAATAGCTGTAATATTACTATATGAAGCATCATGCTTTTCTGGAATACCAGTCATTGCTATATCAAACTGTCCAGCATTAAGGACCAGAACTATTTGCGCAATAACAATTATAGAAACAAAAATTCCCAGTGGTAGGTAGCGCGTGAACTGGGCTCGAAGGGTTGATTGATCTGTATCAAGCATTTTAATAACAAACATAAACAGCACCATAACAGCGCCGACATAAATTAGAATAAGTGTAATTGCTAAAAACTCTGCTTCAAGGAGTAGCCATAAGCTTGCAGCACTAAAAAAAGTTAGTATTAAGAATAAAGCAGCCTTTGCAGTATTCCTTGATGTAATCATCATTATCGAACTAGCGATAAAGAAAAAGGAGAAAACATAAAATAAAATTGATGAAAATTCCATAGCTACCTATTATTTATATTTAGAGTCTTCAAGCCTGGCTTTGCTAATCTCTTCTTCATTTTCATCGCCTATAGCCAAAAGACCTTTTTTATCAATAATGCTTCCCTCTCTTGACTCAAATGCATAGTCAAAAATATGAGTTTCGACTATTGCATCGACAGGACATGCTTCTTCACAAAAGCCGCAAAAAATACATTTAAAAAGATCAATATCATATTGAGTTGTTCGGCGAGTTCCATCTTCTCTCATTTCAGAATCAATAGTTATCGCATTTGCTGGGCATACTGCTTCACAAAGCTTACAAGCGATGCACCTTTCTTCTCCATTTGGGTAGCGTCGAAGAGCGTGAAGGCCTCGGAATCTAGGTGAAATTGGCGTTCGCTCTTCAGGGAATTGAACCGTAATATTCTTATTTAAAAATTCTTTACCGGTCACTTTAAGACCAGTTCTTAGCTCCCCTAAACCAAAATCTTTTACTAGTTTTTTGACTTTTTTTATCATATCTTTTTCTCCTTAAAACCAAGGTCCTATATGAAGCTGTGTCATCAATGCAACCACAAAGATCCACACAATCGTTAAGGGTAAGAAAATCTTCCAACATAAGCGCATAATTTGGTCATACCTAAATCTTGGGAAGGATGCGCGAATCCAAAAATATAAAAATAAAAAGAAACTCATCTTGAATAGTAACCAGAATAAATCAGGAACAAACTCAAACCAACCTTCAAGAAGAGGTATGCCTTCAAATGGTGAATGCCATCCGCCAAAAAATAATAAGACTGCCAGCATAGCCATGAAAATCATATTGAAATATTCTGCCATAAAGAATAATGCAAAAGGCATTCCAGAATACTCTACATGAGTGCCGCCAACAATTTCCGACTCACCCTCTACAACGTCAAATGGCGCTCTATTTGTTTCTACTAAGGCCCCAATCCAAAAAACTATCATCATTGGGAATAGTGGAATCCAATACCAATTGAAAATTCCTCCGGCTTGTTTTTCTACAACAGTATTCAAATTAACAGAGCTCGCAATCATTACAACAGTAACCAAAACAAAACCAATTACAAGTTCGTAGGAAATCAGAAGAGCTGTGCTTCGTAATGCTCCAAGAAGTGGATACTTAGAATTAGATGCCCAGCCCGCAAGAACAATTCCGTAAACACCGACTGAACCAATCGCCATAACATAAAGCAAGCTCACATCAAGATTAGCAATATAAAAGCCTTCACCAAATGGAACAACTGCCCAAACTGCAACCGCAGGAACAAATGCCAATATAGGTGCTAAAAGAAAAAGATAAATATTGGACTTAGACGGAAAAATAATTTCCTTAAACATCATTTTAAAAACGTCTGCAAACGGCTGCAATAATCCCAACGGTCCAACTCGATTTGGACCAATTCTAAGCTGCATAAACCCAATGACCTTACGCTCAGCATAAGTCATGTAGGCCATCGCAATTATTAATGGAAAAATCAGGGCAAGCCCCTTGATTAAGATAATTACCACGTCTGCCAAACCGCCATCGAACCAAGGGATTAAGTTATGGATAGTGTCTACTAATGATTGCCACATAGTCAATACCTCCTAACCTTTTCTCGATTGATAAGTATGAACAAAAACACAGCCTTCAGCAATAGTTTCATTAATAGAAACTGGAACTCCATGATACAAATCACCTTCCGTAAGCTGAAGCTCTTTAGCCGTTGCTACAGAAATAAATGCATCATTCATTTTTCCAATTTGTGTTTCTTGGAGAGCTTTGGCTCTGCGAGTTACTCCATCAATTGCATACGGCGAATACTGCCAATGAATTGCAATTTGAGAATCATCAGAATCTTTAATATTTTTCTCAATAGGCTCATTGTCTTCACTTACAGCAATAGAAAGAGCATCATCAGCTACTTGACTTGAATCGGTATAGTCAAAACCTTTAAGTTCCAATAAATCTGCAAGGACTTTAATAATTTTCCAGCCAGGTTTTGAATCTCCTGGGCCTTTAACTGAAGCACTAAATGATTGAGCAACACCGTCAAAATTTATATGCGTTCCTGAGCTTTCATATAAACCAGCCATCGGCAATAGGACGTCTAAATTTATAAGAGCCGCCTCATCTTCAAAACTATTAAGTGAAACAACAAAGACGTCATCTTTATTAAAAGTATCGGTTGCTAACTTGGAATTAATAAAGTCATAGTTAAGATCTATGTCCATCAACAAAAATGCTTTTGTATTTTCAGAAAGCATTGAGGCTGCATTTTGGCCTTTAATAGAGGGTTTAAATCCAACTTTTTCAGCAGATAGTGAGTTTCCACTTAAACTTAAATTAGCAATCTTTGCATTTGCAAGGGCTGCAATTTCAGAAATAACATCTGTAATATCTGAAGAAGATATATTGCTATTTACGTGCTCCCCTAAAATAATAACTGGCTTTTCTGCAGCAATCAAGTCGTCCGCAATTTTATTTTGACTGTCGTCAATTTTGATCTTCGATAAGTTTTTTGGCGCAGTAGTCTTAGTTTTGTTATGCAGGGACTTAAGGATAGACTGAAGCATTAATAAAGTTTTTTGAGGAGAACATAAAACCTCTAAATCAGTTCGATAGTTAAAGTCAAACTTTTTATTATTAATCGTATTTACAGAGGCGCCATTCAAAGTTGCCTTTCTAATACGATGATTAATCATTGGCTGTTCTAAGCGCAGATATGAATTAACAATTAAAGCGTGATCTACAGACTCCATCTCAGCTAGAGTAATACTTGAAAGCATTTTATTCCTAATGCTAAGATCTGCTTTATCTAAACGATAATCAATATTTTCTGAACCAAAACTACGGGCCAATTTTTGCATCAAATAATACTCTTCTAGTGTCGAGTTTTTTGAAGCCAATACTCCCAATTGATTAGCATTCTGGGCATTTTTTTTCAGGCCATTAACCGCAAAATCAAGGGCAGCCTCCCAACTAGCTTCTTGCCACTTATTATTCTTTTTAATTTTAGGATGCAATGCTCGGCTTTCATGATTTAGTCCTTCATATGAAAAACGATCACGATCAGAAATCCAAGTTTCATTGACTAGCTCATTATCTCTTGCAACAACTCTTTTAACTTTGCCTCTATAAGTTTGAGTATAAATATTTGAGCCTACCAAATCATGCCTTGCAATAGTTTCAACAGCACTCATTTGCCAGGTTCTGGCTTCATACCTAAATGGCTTTGAAGTTAGAGCTCCTACTGGACAAACATCAATCATATTTCCAGATAGTTCTGACTGAATGCCTTCGGTTAAGAAAGGTTCAATTTTGACATCCTCACCTCTCCCAGTTCCACCCATCTCAACTATCCCTGCAACTTCAGCACCAAAACGTACACAACGAGTACAATGAATACATCGAGTCATGTCAGTTTGAATTAATGCGCCGATACCTTTGTCTGCAACTATACGCTTACCTAAATTAAACTTTGAAACATCGGTTCCATACTCCATTGCAACATCTTGAAGCTCGCACTCACCGCCTTGGTCGCATATCGGACAATCAAGAGGATGATTAATTAGTAAAAACTCCATGACTGCTTTTTGTGCGCTCTTGGCTTTATCATTTCGAGTATGAATTTTCATACCATTTGCAACGGGCGTAGAACAAGCTGGCTGGGCCTTTGGGGAGCCCTCAATGTCCACTAAACACATCCTACAGTTTGCAGCAACCGATAGCTTTTTGTGGTAACAAAAACGAGGCACATCTATGCCTTCTCTATCCGCAATAGAAATAATAGAGTCGCCCGGATTAGCGGTAACTAGCTTTCCATCAATTTCAAATTCAATTTCAGACATTGACTTCCACCATACTTTTTCCGTGCTTAATATAGTACTCAAACTCAGGCCTAAAATGTCTTATAAAGCTCTCAACTGGAGTGGCCGCTGCATCACCAAGAGCGCAGATTGTGTTTCCAATTATTTTTCCTTGGACGGACAATAATAAATCCAAATCTTCATTCTTACCATTCCCATCGAGTATTCGTTGCAATACTCTATACAGCCATCCCGTGCCTTCCCTGCAAGGGGTACACTGACCGCACGATTCATCATAATAAAAGTGGGCTAGGCGGGTCAAAGTTTTGACCATACAAGTACTGTCATCCATAATAATTACAGATCCCGCTCCAAGCATTGAGCCTGCATTTGCAATACTGTCATAGTCCATAGTCATTTTCATTGCTGTATCTGCAGTCAATAGTGGTGTAGATGAGCCGCCTGGAATTACTGCTTTGAGCGTCCTTCCTTCTTTAAGGCCTCCAGCTAATTCAAGTAACTTGGCAAAAGGTGTACCCATTGGCACTTCAAAATTAGCAGGCTTTTTAACGTTACCAGTAACTGAAAAACATTTTGTGCCGCCGGAATTTTCAACGCCTAAATCTGCAAACCACTTACCACCTCTTGAGAGAATATCTGGAACATTGGCGAATGTCTCAGTATTATTAATGGTTGTAGGCTTTCCGTATAGTCCTACATTTGCTGGGAAAGGAGGCTTAAATCTTGGCTGACCTTTCTTACCTTCAAGAGACTCTAATAATGCAGTCTCTTCGCCGCATATATAAGCTCCCGCGCCTAAATGAGTGTACAAATCAAAACTAACAGACCCCCCCTGAATGTCCTTACCAAGCAAGCCTGCATCATAGGCGTCTTTAAGTGCCTCTTCAAAACGATAATAAGGCTCCATGAACTCGCCGCGAATATAATTATAGCCAACAGACGCATTCATTACATATCCAGCGATAGCCATTCCTTCAATTACAGAGTGAGGGTTGTATCTGAGAATATCACGGTCATGACAAGTACCCGGCTCTCCTTCATCAGAATTACACACTACGTATTTCTGTCCTTCTTGATTTCTAGGCATAAAGCTCCACTTCAAGCCAGTTGGAAAACCCGCTCCACCTCGACCTCTTAAACCAGAAGCTTTTAACTCGGCAAGAATATCCTCAGGAGAAATTTCTCCATTAAGAACTTTACGCCACACTTTATAACCACCAGTTGACTCATAAGTTGCAAAACTGGCAGGATTTTCTTTATCTAAGTTTTTAAAACAAACTTCATTCATTTTAAATCGTCCAAAATGTTGTCTAATTTACTCGGCGTTAAATGCTCATAGTATTGGTCACCGATCTGGCACATCGGGCCGCCAACGCACGCACCCAAACACTCAACTTTCTTAACACTAACTAAGCCGTCCTTACTTATCTCGCCTGTCTTAACTTGTAGCTTTTTTTCTAGATATGAGATTAAGTCATCTGAGCCATTGAGCATGCAAGATATATTGTGACAAAAACGAATAGTATGTTTGGCTACTGGCTTATGGTTATAGTTCTCATAAAAAGTGGCAACCTCTTGAACACTGATTGCCGGCATTTGAAGATGATCAGCAATCTCCCGCATTAAATCACCCGTCAAACTCCCGCCATTTTCATTCTGAACAATTGTCAGCGCCTGCATTACAGCTGAACTTTGTCTTCCCTCAGGGTATTTTGTTATCCAAAAATCAATTTCTTTTTTTGCTTGATCAGAAATCATCTATCAACCTCTCCAAAAACAATATCTTGAGAACCAATAATAGTTACTACATCAGAAAGCATGTGGCCTTTTGACATCTCATCCATTGATGCAAGATGCGGGAATCCAGGCGCTCTAATTTTTACTCTGTAGGGCTTATTGGCGCCATCCGAAACCAAATACACTCCAAACTCGCCTTTAGGAGCTTCAACAGCAGTGTAACTCTCGCCCTCAGGCAAACAGAATCCTTCAGTAAATAATTTAAAGTGGTGGATCAATGACTCCATATCATCTTTCATAGCCTCACGATCTGGAGGAGTAACCTTATGATCGTCGGACATTACAGGTCCAGGGTTAGCTTTTAGCCATGCAACGCATTGATTTATAATTCTGGTTGATTGGCGCATCTCTTCCATTCGAACAAGATAACGATCATAGCAATCACCAGTTATGCCGACAGGGATGTCGAACTCTAACTTTTCATAAACCGAGTAGGGCTCATTTTTTCTAATATCCCACTCAACACCTGACCCTCTGAGCATTGCTCCAGTAAAGCCAAGTTGCTTTGCTCGATCTGCAGAAACAATCGCAATGTTTACAAGTCTCTGCTTCCAAATCCTGTTATCCGTCAATAAATCAGAGTACTGCTGAATACTCTTTGGAAAATTAACCGCAAAATCATCAATAAAATCTAGCAATGAGCCTTGACGATTCTTATTAATCTCTTTAAGCTTTTTATCACTTCTTAATTTAGATTTAAGATACTGAGGCATCTTGTCTGGCAAGTCTCTATAAACACCGCCTGGCCTATAATAAGTTGCGTGCATCCTTGAGCCACTAACTGCTTCGTAACAATCAATGAGGCTCTCTCGCTCACGAAAAGCGTACAAGAAAACACTCATAGCACCCACATCTAGTGCATGCGTCCCAATCCACATTAGATGATTCATAATGCGCGTAATTTCATCAAACATGACTCTAATATATTCAGCGCGCTCAGGAATCTTAAGGCCTAGCATTTTTTCAATGCCCATCACATACGCATGCTCATTGCACATCATAGAAACGTAATCAAGACGGTCCATATATCCAATAGACTGATTGTAAGGCTTGGACTCTGCTAGTTTCTCAGTGCCCCTATGAAGAAGTCCAATATGAGGGTCTGCTCGCTCCACAACCTCGCCATCGAGCTCCAGAATTAATCTAAGAACTCCATGAGCAGCAGGGTGCTGCGGGCCAAAATTAAGAGTGTAATTTTTTATCTCAGACATAGTTACTTCCTTATGACTCGAGGGACATTGATATTTGGTTCAATGCTTACAGGCTCATAAACGACTCTGCCTAATTCTTCATCATATCGCATCTCAACTTCACCAATCATTGGGAAATCCTTTCTTAAAGGGTGGCCGACGAAACCATAGTCAGTCAATATCCTTCTTAGGTCATTATGGTTTTCAAACAAAATTCCAAATAAATCAAAAGCTTCTCTTTCATACCAGTCCGCACAATTCCAAATTTTTGTGACAGATTTGATCATTAGATTTTCTGAAGAAAGGAGTGCTTTAACTCTAAGTCTCTGGTTCTCTGAAACAGAAAGTAGATGGTAGACAACTCCAAAACGTTGTTCTTTTTTATTGGAAGATTTTTGAGCTTGGCGCGCTCTCCCAAATCCTGATGAGCTTGCATTTCCATTCCAATCTGATTCACCATAGGTCAAATAATCAACTCCACACAGATCAACCAAAATATCAAAATTAAAATCATCGCGCAATTGAGTGCATACTTCAACCACATCATCGCTATTAATAACCAAAGTTAGTTCATCGAAAGACTCACTCACATTTTTTTTGCCAAAAACTTTGGCTATTTTTTTCTTTAGTTCTTTCATAGCCTAGGTTCGAGCGATGGTGTTGGTTCTTCGAATTTTATCCTGCAATTGAAGAATTCCGTATAACAGAGCTTCTGCTGTAGGAGGGCATCCAGGAACGTAAACGTCAACAGGGACAATGCGATCACAGCCTCTAACCACAGCATAAGAATAATGATAATAGCCTCCACCATTTGCACAAGAGCCCATTGAAAGAACGTATTTTGGATCAGGCATTTGATCATAAACTTTTCGCAGTGCTGGCGCCATCTTATTGGTTAAAGTTCCAGCAACAATCATCAAATCAGACTGGCGAGGAGTTGGGCGGAAAACAATCCCAAAACGGTCAAGGTCATAACGAGCCGAACCTGCCTCCATCATTTCAACAGCACAGCACGCAAGACCAAAAGTCATAGGCCATAGAGACCCTGTTCGCGCCCAGTTAATAACCTTATCAAGCGACGTGGTAACAAAGCCTTCTTTCATTAACCCTTCAATAGCCATATTTAATCCTCATTATTCCCACTCTAACGCGCCTTTCTTCCATTCAAATATAAAGCCTACTACAAGTAGTAGTAAGAAAATAGACATAGACACAAAACCAAACCATCCTAGTTTTGCCTGCACAACTGCCCAAGGAATGAAAAATGCAACTTCCAAATCAAAAAGAACAAACAAAATAGCAACAAGATAGTAACGGATATTAAAGTGCATCCGCGAGTCATCAAATGCAGGAAAACCACACTCAAATTGTGAATTTTTTTCCTCGCCAGGATTGCTTGGACCGAGAAGATAGCCAACCAATGTAAGGCCTACTCCAAAGGCAATTCCAAGGAATATAAAAACAATAATTGGTAAATAATTTTCGAGCATTGTTCATCCTAAACTAAACAACGAGATATTATAACAAGATTATTGTAAAACAGCCAGTTATTGACTTTCAAATATTGCAAAAAGAAGGTGGGCTATAACTGCGTTCCGCCAACGGTTAGCATGTCAACTTTTAGACTGGGCTGTCCAACACCAACGGGGACGCTTTGGCCATCTTTTCCACACACTCCAACGCCTGGGTCAAGCTTTAAGTCATCGCCAACCATTGAAATTTGATGAAGAACTTCGTCTCCAGCACCAATAAGGGTAGCCCCTTTTATTGGTGTGGTAATTTTCCCATTTTTTATTAAATAGGCTTCATTTGCTGAAAAGACAAATTTTCCCGAAGTGATGTCTACCTGGCCACCATCGAAATTTTTTGCATAAATACCATTCTCAACAGAGGAAATCATGTCTTCAAAATGATCCTCCCCATTAAGCATATATGTATTAGTCATTCTTGGCATTGGGATATGTGCATAAGACTCTCGCCTTCCGTTTCCAGTGCTAGGCTTACCCATTAAGCGGCCATTCATCTTATCCATCATGTAGCCCTTTAATATTCCATTTTCTATCAACGTCGTTTCTTGAGTTGGAGTGCCCTCGTCATCAATTGTCAAGCTACCACGACGATTAGCGATTGTCCCATTGTCTACAATAGTGCATTTTTCACTCGCTATTTTTTCACCAATTTTTCCACTAAAAACAGAGCTCCCTTTTCGATTAAAGTCTCCTTCTAGGCCGTGTCCAATAGCTTCATGTAACAAAACACCTGGCCATCCAGAACCTAAAATAACGGGCATTTTCCCTGCTGGCGCATCTTTAGATTCAAGCGCGACAAAAGCCAAACGAAGCGCTTCTTTCGTGTACGTTTCGGCGAGTGAATTACTGGCAAAGTATCCATAATCATAGCGACCGCCTCCGCCACTTGAAGCCTGCTCTATTCTTCCATTATGCTCAACGATAACGGTAACACTCACTCTAACCATTGGCCGGCAATCTATTTGATAAACCCCGTCTGTTGAAGCAATTAATACCTCAGTATAGGCTCCAGATAAAGAAGCGCTAACCTGGACAACCTTTGGTTCTTTTCTTGCAATTGAATTGATTTCTCTAAGTAAGTCAACTTTTTGTTTTGAAGTCAAACTATCAAGTGGACTTAACGCATTATATTTGGAAGGATAATCCATAGTCTTTAAAATCTCTGGAGTTTTTGTGGCCTTAGTATTTGATATGCCTTTTGCAAAATCTACAGCTCCTTGAATAGCTTTAATATTAAGGTCGTCAGAATATGAAAAGCCAGTTTTATCTCCTGAAACACATCGTGCACCCACGCCATGACTAATATTATAAGAGCCATCTTTAACTATTCCTTCATCAAGAACCCAGGACTCTGCTACAGAGTGTTGAAAATATAAATCCGAATACTCTGAGCCAGTCTCAGATAATGCGCCAAGTAAATTAAATACTTCATTCTCATTAATTTTGTGCTCACTTAGTAATTGATTAATCATAAAACTTTAACTCCATCTAGTTTTTCAATAATTGGTTCCGACCATGGCCCAGAAATCATAAATGTTATTTCAACAACATTGTCTAATAATTCGCCCATAACTTTGCCGCCAAAAAGCATTTTGTCCGCGGCCCAAACTCCTAATCCAGCCAAACCACCCCCAGCTAAATAGGTAGCTAGTGGGATCGTATTGGTGATTGAAGGCTGCACATTAGCAGCTAAATTATAGTCTCTTTTAATTAAGTCAACAGAGCCAGTCAACTCGATATCACTCTCTTCACTTTCAACTAGAAAGTAATCCACTTTAGCCACGCCGTCATTAAATAATAATTTAGCATTAATTTGATCATAGACGTAGCCCTGCTCTCTCATCCCATCTCTTGAGAGTTTTAGCCTGTTTGCAATAGATTCCAAGTTAATATACGAAAGCAGCTTAAAAAGATTTGGATCTTGGTTAGTAAAGACACCTCTTTCAACATCTGCCTTCATGAAGCCGCTAACTTTTTTCGTAGAAATCTGCCATGGATCACAGTCGCAATATAGCCTCAAATCGACATTAAAACCTCCCCCAATAACTGGCTCATCAACTCCAAATTTAGTTAAAAAGTTTGATAAGTTATCATTTGATGCTTTAGCTCTAAGTAAAGTTTTACCATTAAGCCAATTTCCATTAAAAATTAAATCCTCATTACTTAAACCGATATTTTCAAAAATAAGATTATTAATTCCCATGACATTTTCATTGTTGACTAAATCTGCCTCAAAGTTTGGGATGATCTTGCCATTAAATTTAGTATTAGTAGACGATAAGTGAAAACTAGGAAACATATTTGGTGATAGCTTCCATACATCTATATTCTCAAAACTTTCAACATTCAAGTCTTTCAATTGAACAGAATAATGATCATTTTCATCAATCGTTAAATTGATATTAGCTTGCAAGTTATCTGACTCTATTACGCTCTGCCATTGGTTCGCTAAATTTTGAATTACATAGGCATCAGTAACACTAGCCAAGTGGCTTAACTTAACCCTAAAATTATTTTTTTGATCATCAATCCACTCTTTAGGGTTAAGGGATATTTGAAAAAGCTCACCGCCGATAAGACCCCTTCCTTTAGTTCTTATTACACCATCACTAAAGGTAAATTGTGAACTAAATTCATCGACTTTTAATTTTTCCGAAAGTAAGGATAATGAATTTTCGGATGCGTACATATCAAAAGTAATTTTAGTTTTTTGGCTGCTAGTTTTTTGAAGCGGAATCACTAAATTAACATTACCCCATAGCTTGCCGTTAAGCTCAAACTCATCAAAATAACTTTTAATTTTTAAAGGGACTGGGGACTGCGTTATAAATTTCGCAATTTTCTTACTTTGTGAGCTAAATCTTCCATTTATTGATAACACAGAATCAGGTTGATTAAAGTCTCTTGTAGTGATACTCAGGTAACTTAAATCAATACCATCTAAGCTTGCTTTATTTCCGACTATCTTTAAGTAATCATTTGAAAAAGTAACTTTTGCATCTAATTCTTCGATAACTGGCCAATCAGAACTAACATTTATTTTGGCGCCTTCAAGGTTTGCAGAAAATTTTGTATTCGGTGAATCAATGTCGCCTGAAATATTAAAACGAGTTGTCAGCATAATATCAGTCAAAACTCCTTCAGTTAAGACATCATCTATCCAGCGCGCACCATCAGTATTAGCTAAAATTTCAGGTATATTTTGATTAATTTTTGAAACCTCAATCTGATCAATATAACTCTCAAACTCAAGATACACTTTATCTTGCTGAGTAAAAATTTTGAGCTGGGCTGACAGGCTAAAGTCTTCATTTTTTAGTGAAAAAGGTATGACTGCAATTTTGTCTTCCCTTGCTCTCACTACATCAATAACACTATTTATATTGATTGCACTGCCAAGCCTGGGAGCTTGAGGATTACTAAAAATAGACTGATCTCTCATTGATAAGCTAACCTTTTGCTTATTTCTTGTTATTTCAATAGGCGCGAGCTCAACTTGTTGATCTCCAACTAATCTCGTTCTATTAATAGAGAGGGATTTAAGCGCCAAAAGGCCAGATAATCCCAAGCCAGAGAGAACTGAGTCTGTATTTATAATCGCAACATACTCATCAATCGAAGAGGTGTCGATTAATAATTCATTGATATCAATATGCCCGGGTATCTCAATCCCCTTGTACAGAGCTATTAAATTAGCATCCCATCTCAAGACATCTATTGAAGCAATTGGGTCTAACCCTTTAGCGCTAATTTCAACATTTCTGACTGCCAATAAAAGCTCATTGTCCTGAAACTCTAGAGAAACCTTGTCGATACTAACGTTTAATCCACTCACCTGGGATAGTCGATCTTCAATTGATCCCTTAATAGTTTGAGGAAACAATATAAAAAAAGCAATGACTGCCAATAAAGTTAAAGCAATAAGCGTAGCTATCCAAGTACTAATCTTTAGAAAATTAAAACTTTGTAATAGGGTTTTTTTAAGCATATTTTTATTGCATTAAACTGCAAGTTATTATAACCAAATGTATAATATTCCGGAATTTAATATAATCTAAGGAAAGATGCAATGAGTCAGGGTTCTAAAGGTTCTTCAAAACTAATGATTATCATTTGGGTGCTTGCCATGTTTTTTATTGGCTACAAAGCTCTCAACTCATCAAGCGCTGAGTCGTCCAATAGCGAAACTATGATTGATAGCGCCCTACTAGAAAGAATCAAACCCATTGGTGAAGTTCGAATTGATAGCAGCATGGCTGCTACTTCATCTGAAAGCTCAGAAAAAGCGGAGCGTTCTGGAGAAGAAATATACAAAGCCAACTGTCAAGGCTGTCATAGCTCTGGTGTAATGGGCGCACCTAAGTATGCCTCTCTAGAAGACTGGGCCGCAAGAATTGATCTTGGCCTTGAAAAACTTACTTTATCAGCTATCGCAGGAAAAGGCGGCATGCCTGCAAGGGGAACTTGTATGGACTGCTCGGATAACGAAATCAAACTAACCGTTCAATATCTGCTGGATAGCCTGAAGTAAAGAGCTATTATTCAAACTTAGGAGTTTAAGGCCTGAAAGACGCCTAGACTCCTATTTTTTTCAACATCACTCCACGGTAAAACTCTTCCATTCATTGCCACATAAACGCCCGGCTTTAGCAACTGAAGCGACCCTAAAGCACATCCAAAATTAAACAACGCATCTGAATTACTTACTGCATAGGGCACCATCGAGCCAAATAAAACGATTACTTTGTCAATTAAACCCTCACCTAAAAGTTTTGCAGTGTCACACATGGTATCTGTTCCATGAGTAATTAAAACAAACTTCTCCTCACAATTAATACACCTATCTACGATCACATCTCGATCTGCATCCACCATATCCAAACTGTCAATTAGAAGAATTTGCTCAAGAGTCACATCCACTTCAATCCTTGACCTGGAGATCATTTCTGGGAAGTGTGTTTTATCAAACTCAAGATCACCATTTGACTGGTTATAAACTTTGTCAATTGTTCCACCTGTAATAAGCAATCTTACTTTCATATCATTATTATCCTAAAAAATACATCAATACTTAGTTGTGTTAATTATAGTTTCTCTGTCCAAAAATATCCGTTCCAACTCGAACCAGGGTTGCTCCGCACTCTATCGCAAGCTCTAAGTCTGCAGACATGCCCATCGAAAGCGAATCAAGAAAAGGATATTTTGATATTAAATTTGCCATTTCACTAAAACTATTGGCTGAATTTTTCGGCTCTGGAATGCACATAAAACCTCTCAAAGATATATTAGGCAGATCATTCACTTCTGAAATAATCTCACTTACATCTTTGAGCAGTAAGCCAGATTTGGTCTGCTCTTCATCAATATTTAGCTGAATAAGAATATTAAGTTCGCCTAAATCAGGGTCCCTCTGATCACTGAGCCTTTTTGCAATTTTAAGCCTATCAACACTGTGGACCCAGTCAAAGTTTTGTGCTATTAAGGCCGTTTTATTTGACTGAATTGGGCCAATAAAATGCCATATTAAATTACCTTCTTTAAAAAAAGAAATTTTATCGAGGGATTCTTGCAAATAGTTTTCCCCAAAATGAACTTGCCCAGCATTTACAGCCTCTTGGATTTCAGCGGTAGATCGAGTCTTGCTAACTGCGATTAACTGCACTTCTTGAGTATGCTCAATCGAGTCTATTCGTGAATTTACCAGCTTTAAATTATCGGAAATCACTGAAAAACTGTCTTCGCATCAAAAACTGGACCATCGACGCAAACTCTTTTCATTGCTGGGCCATTCTCAGTTTGTACCTCAACAACGCACCCAGCGCAGCCGCCGACAGCACAAGCCATGTACTCTTCGAGTGAAACCTGGCAAGGCAAGTTGTAATCTTTAGCTAATTTAGAAACAGCTTCAAGCATAGGGTGTGGGCCACACGTGAAAATTTCAACATTGAACAGATCTTCCTCTGACAAGCTGTCTAAATATTCTTTTGCCAAACCAGTCACATAGCCCTCATAAACCCCATCAAAGCATTGCAAGCTTGTCAATCCAGCTTGAACGCCCCACTCTTCTAGTAAAGGCATGGTATGAATTTTTGAAGAATAAAATCCTCCTAAATTACTTGAAACGGTGTCAAAAGGAAATGGCACCTCAGAGCCCAAAATAACATAAGGACTGAAGTAATCGTTATCTTTTATATTTTGCGCAATTGCTATGATTGGAGGCATTCCAACTCCGCCACCTATCAAAAGTGGAATTTTTTTATCCGTCATTTGAAAACCATTACCAATTGGTCCAATAACAGACAACATGTCTCCAATTTTTCGATCTGCTAATTGCCTAGTGCCTTCCCCAACAATCTTGTAAAGAAGATCAAAGGTTCCATTTTCTTTGTCAACAGACATTACAGAAATAGGCCTTCTCATAGCAAGCATTCCTGACACAGAAAGATGGACAAATTGGCCAGGTTGAGTTGTTTCTGAAATCTCTTTTGAGGACAGCGTGAGAATATATTGATCGGCTTCGTATTTATAGTGGGCTAATATCTGACAATCGTTAATGCCAATTGTATCTCGATTACTATTACCCATTTTTTGTAACTAGCGTTCCAACCCCTGAATCAGTAAAGACTTCCAATAGTACCGCATGGGAAACCCTGCCATCAATAATATGGCTTGTTTCTACTCCGTTTTCAACTGCTGACAATGCGCACCCAATCTTTGGAAGCATGCCGCCATGAATGGTACCATCATCAATAAGTTTTTTAACTGTCTTCGAGCTCATACCAGTCATCAGAACTCCATCATCATCCAGCAAGCCAGCGGTATTAGTTAGAAGAATAAGTTTTTCAGCGTTTAATGCCTCCGCAATGGCTCCTGCAACTAGATCGGCATTTATATTGTATGAAAAGCCGTCTTTACCAACGCCAATTGGTGCAATTACTGGAATAAAGTCGCCCTGCAATAATAAATTGATCACTGAAACATCTATCTGGTCAACTTGGCCTACATGGCCTAAATCGATTATTTCTGAGGTAGGCTCAACTTTTGTCTTTAATTTTTTTGCTGTAATAAGCCTTCCATCTTTGCCAGTAAGTCCAATAGAGTTTCCGCCATGCTGGTGAATAAGGTTTACAATCTCTTTGTTAACCAAGCCACCAAGAACCATTTCAACAACATCCATAGTTTCACTATCAGTAACGCGCATTCCATCTACAAACTCACTATTTTTACCAAGTTTTTCGAGTGTTTTTCCTATCTGCGGGCCACCACCATGAACCACGATAGGGTTCATTCCAACAGACTTCATCAGAACTATGTCACGCGCAAAGCTTGATTTTAAGTCTTCATCAACCATAGCATTTCCGCCATATTTAATGACAATTGTCTTTCCTTTAAACTTTTGAATATAAGGCAAAGACTCTGTAAGAACGTCAGCAATTGTATGAGATTTCATATTGTTATAAGTTTATAAAAACTAGAAAGTATTTTAACAGTCACTGGCCCTTATGGCGCTCTTTACCTAATTTTTTTAATGGCGAGCAAATAGGCGGAGTTTTATAAAAAAAATTCTTGCAGCTCATTAAGAAAGTTAAAGCCCTTCGGCGTGGGTTTTATCCAATTATTCTTGTTCTCTAATAAATCAAGATTTCCAGCTTTAATTAGTTCAGAATTTAAAGTTTCGATTGATAGTCCAGTCCTTGATTCAAATAATTCAGAGCTGAATCCATTCTTTAATCTAAGGCTATTAAGCATAAACTCAAAAGCCACATTGTCTACTTCTTTCGTAGTTGAAATATTTATTCCAGTTTGTATTTTTGATAAGTAGTCCTTTGGTGATTTCGGCTTAAGTGTCCTATATATTTGTTGCGATTCAATATCTGTTATTTTTCCATGTGCTCCTGCACCAATACCAATGTAATCTCCAAACTCCCAATAATTTACATTATGCTCTGACGGTCTTTCACTATATGCTGATACCTCATACTGTTTGAATCCTTTTTTATTTAAAAGGGCGGCACCCTGTTCGCCCATATCCCATATCTTGTCATCAATTGGAAGTTTTGGTGGGTACTTTGCAAACAAAGTATTCGGTTCAAGTGTCAGCTGATAAAAAGAAATATGGCTTGGATTCAGCTCAATTGCCTGCATTAAATCTTCCAAACACATCTCACTAGTTTGACCCTGCAATCCATACATTAGATCAATATTCAGGTTATCAAAGCCTACTTTTTGGGCTTCAATAATTGCCCTTAAAGCCTCACTCCCACTATGAATCCTTCCTAAAAATTTTAGCTGACTGTCTCGAAATGATTGCACCCCAACTGACAGGCGATTAATGCCGGCCTTTCGAAATTCAGCAAACTTATGTACTTCAAATGTTCCAGGGTTCGCTTCAAGAGTGATTTCAATATTTTTTGATAATAATAGCCTCTCATTTAAGCCGTCAAATAACTCATGAGCATCGTCAGTGCTCATTAGACTTGGCGTTCCTCCACCAATAAAAATTGAATGAATTTTACGGTTTTGAACGAATCTTAAGTCATCGTCCAAATCTTTAAGTAAAGCCTTTATATAGCCATCATGAATACTTCCTTCATGCGAGTTAAAATCACAGTATGGGCACTTCTTTACGCACCATGGGTAATGAATGTAGAGTGAGAGTGGTGGTAACTCTAGTAAATTATTCAAAAGACAATAGCTGCTTTAAAAGATCACCTAAAGCTTGGCCTCGATGTGATATTTGATTCTTAACCTCGGGCTGAAGTTGCGCTGAACTGCAGCCATGGTCTGGCAGAAAAAAAATAGGATCATAGCCAAAGCCATTTTCTCCTATTGGCTCTCTTAATAATTCTCCCTCCCATCGCCTTTCAACAATGATTGGATTAGGATCACTCGCACTCTTTACAAATACCATCGCACAACAAAAATGAGCCTTTCGATTGTCGTGTTGATCCATATTTAAAATAAGCTTTTCAATATTATCATTATCCGTCGCGCGCGCTCCAGCGTACCTTGCAGAATAAACGCCTGGCTCGCCATTAAGTGCTTCAACTTGGAGTCCAGAATCATCTGCTAGGGCGGGTAATTGAGTCTGAAGCGAGGCATTTCGAGCTTTAATTAATGCATTTTCAATAAATGTAGTGCCAGTTTCAGGAACCTCTTTGACCTGCATATCATTCTGAGATATTACGTTATAGTTATCCTTAAGCATAGCATTAAGTTCTCTCACTTTACCTTCATTACCTGTTGCAAGGATTATTTTTTTCATAGTGTATAATAATTTTGAACAAAAAAATTGAGAGAAAATGACCCAAGACGAATTAAAAAATGAGGTTGCTAAAGCTGCACTTGAGTATGTAACTCCAGGAACCATTATAGGCGTTGGAACAGGCTCAACAGCAAATTTTTTTATTGATCAACTTGCAACAATTAAAGACTCCATACAAGGTGCTGTAGCGAGTTCGATTGAAACTGCGAACCGACTTAAGCGTCATGGAATAAATGTTATTAACTTAAATAAAGTTGAGGAAATTTCAGTCTATATTGATGGCGCCGATGAATCAGATCATCAGCTCAATTTATTAAAGGGTGGTGGTGGAGCGCTAACGCGTGAAAAGATTGTTGCTGCCTTCTCCAAACAGTTTGTTTGTATTGCTGATGAATCTAAACTTGTCGATGTAATGGGTAAATTTCCTTTACCTATTGAAGTAATCCCCATGGCTGCAAGCTTTGTGAAACGAGAGATTGTTAAATCTATTGGTGGTAATCCAGTTTTAAGAGAAGAGTTAACAACAGATAACGGCAACCTAATACTTGACATACATGGCCTGACTATTGATGAGCCTAAAATTCTTGAGAATAGACTAAATAACATTGTTGGCATTGTTACCAATGGACTATTTGCAAATCGAGGTGCAGATATTCTTCTTTTAGGATCTAAGGGTGGCGTTAAAACAATAGTTTCGGATTAATTTTTTGGAACTTACTTTACTAAATGAATAAATTCCTTTAAGTGAAGATTCAAGTAAAAAATTGTGATTTTTACTATACTTCAACAAAGTTAATAATTGTGTTATGATTCTAGTAATTAAAATATACTTCGCTTAAAATTTACTACCATGAACAACTTCACACCTTTTAGTGCCCTCTTGGGCGGCATAATCATCGGGCTTTCTGTAGTCTTTTATTTCTATTCAACTGGCAGGCTAGCAGGAATTAGCGGCATTTTTGAAAATGCTATGACAGGAACATCAAAAAGACTTTCCAATTTAGCATTTTTGCTAGGCTTAGTTATTGGACCTTTAATTTATTTCAATTTTATTGCGTCAACGCCTGTAGCTTTCAACATAACCCATTCATATCTTTTAATTATTCCAGGTGGCTTTTTAGTTGGGTTTGGAACAAGGCTTGGAGGGGGCTGCACTTCGGGACATGGAATTTGTGGGATAGGAAGGTTATCAGTAAACTCAATAATCGCCACCGGAATTTTTGTAGCAGTCGGGATGGTTACTGTAACTATTCTTCAGCAGTTTGGGGTTTACTTATGAACGATAAATCTATCTCTTTACTTTGTGGGATTATCTTTGGCATTGGTTTGGTTATATCAGGAATGACAAATCCTGAAAAAGTCATAGGTTTTTTAAGTATTACTCACAACTGGGACGCCTCCTTGATATTTGTTATGGGCGGTGCTATTATTACTGCCGGCCCATTCTTTTACTTCTTTAGAAATAAAGAGTTTTCAGCCTTGGGTGACAAAATTAATTTGCCCGCTAAACAAAATATAGATAAAAAATTAATTTTAGGTTCGTCTCTATTTGGCGTTGGATGGGGGCTTGTTGGTCTTTGCCCTGGGCCAGCAATCTCGGCCTTGGCCACCTTTGATCCCATTACTTTAGTCTTCTTATTATCAATGGCGGCAGGTGTTTTAGTAAAAAAAAATACAATAAAATAGAGTCAATTAGCAACTAAAATAATCTTACTTAATTCTTAAAACACGTTATGGCAGATCAAACTTTAGATATGTGTGGTTACGCATGCCCAATGCCTATTCTAAAAACTAAACAAGCCTTAGCAAAAATGAATACAAAAGAAATTATTAAGGTGATTTGTACTGATAAGAGCTCAAAAAAAGACTTTATAGCCTTCTGCGATCAACTTGGTCATAAATTATTATCACAAAAAGAAGACGGCACTAAAATTATCTTCAATATTCAAAAACATTAGCCAAGATTTTTATTTAGATTAGCGCCAGTCTTGATTTGACCAGCCCCTCTTAATGGACTCTAGAGTTAAAATTTTGTCAGCGTTTATAGCAACCGGATTGTCAACCAAATCTAGAAGTGGAAGGTCATTGTGCGAGTCAGAATAAAAAAACGAACCATCCAAAGTTTCATTATTTTGAACCATCCATGGCAGCAAATTATCGATCTTTCCTGACTGAAAACATGGAATTCCTGAAATCTTTCCACTATAGCGTCCCGATTTAATCTCTGGCTCAGTAGCAAGTAAATGGTCAATTCCATACCTCTTGACAATTGGAGAAGTGACAAAGGTATTTGAAGCTGTTATGACGAGAACTGTGTCTCCATTTTTTTTATGATTATCTATACACTTTTGAGCCTTATCTAAAATAATTGGTTCAATTTTTGTAATCATGAATTTTTGATGGAGCTCGTCTAATTTCTTCATAGAGTGGCGCGCTAGTATCTCAAAACTAAACTCTGCCCACGCATATATATCTAATAAACCTAATTCGTATTGTTGATAAAAATAATCATTCTTTTTTTGAAATGATTGGCGATCCGCAATAATCCCCTCATCACATAAAAACTCACCCCATAAGTGGTCACTATCTCCACCAATCAGGGTGTTGTCAAGATCAAAAATTGCTAAAGACATACTTCTGTTTCCACAATATTTATAATTTCTTCAACTGAGTCAACCACTCTTATTAATTCAAAATTTTCTTTACTTACATAAGATTTTTCGACTGACTGTTCAATCCACAAAAGTAATGATGCCCAAAATTTTGAATCGTACAAAATTATTGGAACTTGTTTCATTTTATGGGTTTGCATTAGAGTCAAAACCTCCATTAACTCATCTGCAGTTCCATAACCTCCAGGAAAATAAACACAAGCACTAGAGTATTTGACAAGCATAACTTTCCGAGAGAAGAAGTAGTCAAAAGTAATATTTTCATCAAGATAAGGGTTACTAGATTGCTCTTGAGGTAGAACAATATTCAGGCCTATACTCTTTGATTTCCCTTCATACGCCCCCTTGTTTGCAGCACTCATGATTCCAGGACCACCACCGGTAAATACGTTATAGCCAATATTAGATAAACTTTTTCCTAGCTCATAAGCATCATTATACAAAGGGTCTGTTGACTTAATTCTAGCGGAGCCAAAAACAGTAACATTGTTTTTAAATATCTGAAGTCGCTGCTTTGCTGCCAACAATTCGGCGCCAACGGTTACTAAGCTCATATTGATGAAAACGCAGCCGAAGCTGCATTGATAGTTTTATCAAGATCCTCATCTGAATGGGCATTTGATAGAAAGCCAGCCTCATATGCAGAAGGTGCTAGATAAATACCTTGCTTTAGCATCGCATTATAAAATTTCTTAAAGAACTCTATATTACAGCTAGATGCTTGGGAAAAGTTACTAACCTTTTCCTCAGAGCTGAAAAATAAACCGAACATACCTCCAACGCTGTTACTTGTCATCGGAATATTTTGTGCTTTAGCTTCAGAAACTATACCGTTAACTAAATACTGTGAACGCTTACCAAGATTCTCATAAAAAGATTTATCTGACTCTAAAGCGCTTAACATGGCTAGTCCAGAAGCCATTGAAAGAGGGTTTCCAGAGAGAGTCCCAGCTTGATAAACAGGGCCAAGAGGAGCGATTTGATTCATAATTTCTCTCTTTCCTCCAAATGCAGCTACAGGAAGACCTCCGCCAATCACTTTACCCAAAGCAGTAAGATCAGGCATCACATTATAAAACTCTTGGGCCCCACCTAAAGCCACCCTGAAGCCCGTCATAACTTCATCAAAAATAAGTACAGCACCATATTCATCACAAATCTTACGTAAGCCTTGCAAGAATCCATCTTTTGGAGGAATACAATTCATATTTCCTGCAACCGGCTCAACAATAATGCAGCCAATTTCTTCGCCCATCTTAGAAAATAATTCCTCTACAACTTCCAAATTATTGTATTCGAGGGTCAGAGTATGTTTTGCAAGATCTTTAGGTATTCCTGGCGAATTAGGAACCCCTAGAGTAAGCGCACCAGACCCTGCTTTAACTAATAACGAGTCAGAATGGCCGTGATAACATCCCTCAAATTTTAAAATTTTATCTCGCCCTGTGTAGCCCCTAGCTAGGCGAATTGCACTCATAGTTGCTTCAGTACCTGAGCTTACCATTCGAACTAATTCAATTGAAGGAACGAGCTGGCAAACTTTCTTTGCAAGAGATGTCTCAATCTCAGTTGGCGCGCCAAAACCCAGTCCTTTTTCTAAGACCGCTTTAACTGAATCTATAATAATAGGATTAGCATGTCCTAAAATCATTGGCCCCCAAGAGCCCACATAATCAATATATGAATTGCCATCGACGTCATAAAGATAGGCGCCTTCCCCCCGATCAAAAAAAATTGGAGTTCCGCCAACGCCATTAAATGCACGAACAGGCGAGTTAACACCCCCAGGTATGTAGTCTTGGGCTTCTTTAAATAAAGCTGACGATCGATTCATTAGTTCTCCTGAATATTAGTAACAGCTGGGTATTTTTTTAAATGCGAAATATGTGACCAGACAATTAATACATTATCCAATAATAACTTCATATTGACAGTAGTTTGTGACATAGAAATTGCACAATTAATATCATCTAGCAGCTTAAACAAATAATTATTAGATGTTTTCTCAACAACCTTATTGAGTTCTAAATTCGAGCCCTCATGATGCAAGATTTTTATTTTTATTCCTTCATTTAATAGTTGTTGTAGACACTTTAAAACCTCAATTTCATTACCATCAAATATTTCAGTATTGTATATTTTGGTTGGGCTTATCGCAATCTCCAATAGTAAATTTTGCCAATTTTGATACTGCAAAAAATAATCACCCTTTAAATCCTCTAGAGCCTTATAAGGAACTCCATGGGAACTTTCTAATAGCTGTAAGGCGTCAAAATCAGTTCTCGAATCTTTGTCAATATGTTTTGAAACCCACTGTGCGCTTTCTTGCTCATATGTAGGATTAATATGGATAGATTGGCACCTAGATAATATAGTTTGTGGAAGCGAGCGAGCATTGTGCGCTAATAAAATAATAAGAGTATTTTTTCTAGGCTCTTCTAGAGTTTTTAAAAGACCATTTGCTGCGTTTACGTTCATCTGGTCTGCATAAAAAATAATACCTATCTGGAGTGAGTCCGCCGTCTTACCAAGTGATTCACAAAAAGCACGAATCTGGTCTACACGAATATCTTTAGACATAGAGCCTGAGTCGTTAAGCTCAACTCGACAGTAAATTAAATTTGGATAATGAGATCGTCGTATTAAAGCGCTATGCTCTAAATTAGCATTTGGCTGATCTTTCATTAATGATAAACAGGTCCCACATTTTCCACATGATGATTCTTTACACAGGAGTTTTTGGATTAGAGTTTGCGCAAATTCAAATTTTCCAATTTTCTGAACTCCAGTAATAAGCAATGCATGTGGCAAATGATTCTGATCAATCATTTTATTTATCTTTGTATAGGCGCTTCGATGCCAAGGCAAAATCATAATGAGTCTAAAAACAATTTAATCTTAGTGTGGATTTCACTAATTGACCCACTTGCATCAATTAACTTTATTCTCTCTGGGTAGGATTTAGACCTATCTATAAAAACTGAGCGAACTCGCTCAAAAAAAACCCTCTCTTCTAACTCGATTCGATCTTTGGCTGCTCGGGCCTCAATTCTAGTCATGCCAATATCAACACTCACATCAAGTAGCAAGGTTAAATCAGGCTGAAATTCACCTAATACCCAACTCTCAAGTTTGGCAATACGATCTAAATCAAGCATCCTTCCTCCGCCTTGATACGCAAATGAAGCATCAGTAAATCGATCACTAACAACCCAATAGCCATTATTTAAAGCAGGGATAATTTTATTTTGTATGAGTTCATTACGGGAGCTAAACATTAGCAACAGCTCTGTATCACTATGCATTTCTTTATTATCAACATCGAGCAATAGTGAGCGAATTTTTTCACCTAGATCAGTACCTCCTGGTTCACGAGTTCTTACAACTTCAATACCTTTTCGCTGCAAATAGCTACAAATAAGATCAATTTGGGTACTTTTACCAGCACCCTCAACACCATCAATTGTAATAAATTTTCCTTTACTCATAGCTTTCAATTTTAGACTAGTTATTATTTAAGTATTTCTTGATATTTTCTTTATGTTTCTCGTAGGTTGGAGCAAAAGCATGACTACCATCTTTTTTTGAAACAAAATATAAATCATTACCCCCCGAAGGATGAAGGGCAGCATATAAAGACTGAAATCCCACAGAAGAAATTGCACCTGGCGGGAGGCCCTTATTTCGATAAGTATTATATAAACTATCCACTCTTAAATCACTTTTCTTAAGTGGAGGTGTATAAGTATCTCCTAAAGCATAAATAACAGTTGGGTCTGTTTGTAAGCGCATGCCTTCGTTAAGCCTTCTTACAAATACACCAGAAATTAATGATTTTTCCTCATCTAATGCCGTTTCATTTTCTATCAAAGACGCCAGAATAATCGCTTCATATGCTGACTTAAGCGGCAAGTCTTTATCTCTTTTATCCCACAATACCATTAAATTTTTCTGCAATTCTAAATGAGACCTTTTCAATACATTTTCTAGACTTTCTCCATAGTTAAAATTATATGTTTCAGGAAAAAACCACCCATCATATGGCTCATTAATGCCAATAGAGGTCATCACTTCTTTCAATGATCCGCTAGGCTTGATTGAGGGGTCATTGGTTAATTGATCAAAATAAAATTTAATAGTCTTACCTTCAATCAAGGTTACCTTTGTCGACAGAACTGACCCTTTTGAAATTTTATCTATAAAAGTCCATATGCCCATACCCGGCAATATCTCATAATATCCTGACTTTAATTTTTTATTAGCATTAAGAAATTTACTGAGTGAAGTGAAAAATAACTCAGACTTTATAAACCTCCTATCACTCAATTCTTGAGCAACAGAGCCAATTGAAGAACCATTTTTAACTTCAAATACTTGGCTTTCAATAACGACCATATCTTTTGAAGATAGCACCCAAGCTGAAAATAATAGCAAAACTATTAAGGCTGCTAATTTTGAAAATTTTTTATTCTTGTCGCTTATGGACATGTCCAAGAACTACTTTCTTGTGCTTTAGTTAGAAATGCTTTTTGAATTTTCTCTGTTAGTGGGTTTTGACCAAGCTTATGATCCTCAATTGAAGTAACAGGCTGAATACCTATGACGCTGTTTGATATAAACACTTCATTTGCTTGTTGAATCTGATCAATAGAAATATCAGCTTCAATAGCATCCATTTTGAGCGACCTTGCTAGCTCCAGGATAAGCGATCTTCTGCTTCCTACAACTCCACATCTATCTAATTTTGGTGTCAATAACTTGTTGCCAAATATCAAATAGATATTGCCTTGAGTTACCGATACAACATTTTCCTTCTCATCCAACATAATTGCCTCATCACTTGACAAGTCAGACCGTGCTAAGATCTGCTCAAGTCTATTGCAATGCTTTATTCCAGCTAATTTAGGATTTGAATGGTAGCCACTTTTTGAATACTTAAGTGCAAATGTTTTGTTATGTAGAGATTGCTGCATTTCAGAAATAATCACAACCCTTACAGGCTTAATGTCGTCCTTATACCCATAACCTCTAAGAGAATTTCCTCGCGACAGGATTAACTTAACAACACAGCCTTTCTTCGAAGATAGCGCAAACCCTTTTTTTATATCGTTCAGCCACACAGCCTCATCTATCTTTTTAATGCTAAGTTTTTCACAGCCTATATTTAAACGAGAGAGATGGCGTGGCCAAAATAAAATTTGATTATCCTTGGCAACACAAGTTTCAAATAAACCGTCGCCATACTGCATATTACGGCTAAAAATAGAAATCTTGGTCTGCTCTTTACCATTAATTAATACAACTGGATTCATATCGTAGTTTTGTTTTTTCCTTAGAATAAATTATAGTCAAAGAAAAACAAATCTTATGACTACCTTAATTGACAGAATACGAACAAACCTTAAAAGCTCTATAAAGAACGAACCAATAATAAGCTTGATTATGAGTATGAACAGCAGTAATCTACTACAGATTTGACTTCCAACTTAAAAGAGCTATTTGCAGCGACCTCAAACGATTCACCGCCATGAATCCTTTTCCATTCAGTGTTTCCAGGTAATAAAACGTCCATCTCACCAGCGGTAATTTCCATTAACTCATGCTGCTCAGTGCTAAACTCAAATGAGCCAGGCATCATGATTCCAAGAGTTTTAACGGCTCCGTCACTAAGCTTAACTACCCTGCTTGTAACTTTCCCATCAAAATAGATATTGGCAGCTTTAGTAATTTCTACGTTTTTAAATGTTGACATAACTTAATCCTAAACTTGATCCATAACATACTGAGTCAATAGAGGAACTGGTCTTCCTGTTGCGCCTTTTTTTGAGCCTCCAAGCCAGGCAGTTCCAGCAATATCAATATGAGCCCAAGAGTAATTTTTAGTATAACGGGCTAGAAAACATGCTGCAGTAACAGTGCCCGCCTCTCTTCCGCCAATATTTGCCATATCTGCAAAATTTGACTTAAGCAACTCATCATACTCATCATCGAGAGGCAGCTGCCAAACTGTGTCCATCGATGAAATTCCTGAGTCTTTAAGGCTATCAGCAAGATTTTGATCATTAGACATGACGCCAGAATGATGCTTTCCTAGTGCAACAATTACAGCTCCTGTAAGAGTCGCAACATCTATCACAACTTTAGGATTAAATTTTTCACAGTAAGTTAGAGCATCACAAAGAATCAATCGTCCTTCAGCGTCTGTATTTAGAATCTCTATAGTTTGGCCAGACATACTTTTGACCACATCGCCTGGTCTAGAAGCATTGTGAGCAGGCATGTTTTCAACAGTAGGAACGACTACAGTTAGATTGACTTTAAGGCCCATTTCCGCTACCGCACTCATAGTCCCAAGAACTGATGCAGCGCCGCACATATCGTACTTCATCTCATCCATGCCAGAGCCTGGTTTTAGTGAAATTCCTCCACTATCAAAAGTCACCCCTTTCCCAACCAATACAATTGGGTCTTCTTTTCCACCATTAGAGTAACTTAAGCTAATTAGCTTTGCAGGTTGAGATGACCCTAGAGAAACTGAAAGCAAGGAATTCATTCCCAGTGCTTCCATATCTGACTCTTCCAAAATCTCACATTCAAGATTATAAGATGTTGCCAATATTTTTGCCCTTTCTGAAATATAGGTCGGAGTACATATGTTAGGAGGCAGATCTCCTAACTCTCTAGCTAAAGCCATTCCATTTGCAATCGCAACCCCTTTACTAATTTCGGAATTACCGTTATTTTCAGAGTAAATATTTACTGCTTCAAGAACAGTAGCTTTCTTTTCAGCCTCTAAACCAACTTTTTTGATTTGATAGCTTTCATTTTTTAACACTCGTGCTGTTGTAATTTGTATCCAAGAATCATCACGCCCCTCAACCTCAAGACTAGGCATTACAACATTTTTTACTTTTGTTTCAACCATCGCTGAAGAAAGCGCCTTGAGTGCCTTAATAAAGTTTTTTTGAGTTAGAGGGGATTCACCTAAACCAATAGCTAAAACTCGTTTTGCTTTGTACCCTTCAACCTTACCAAGCATTAAAGACTCTCCCAAGCTTGACTCAAAACGATGGAGCTCAAGAAAGCTTTGAAGAATTCTATTTTGATTGGTTGTGTCTTTAAAAACAAAAGCGACTGAGCAGTCACCGCTGTAATGATCAGCCGATTGATGAGTAACAAAAAATTCCATGACTTTTTCCGAAAATTATAATCTCGGTATTCTACCAAAAAACTGTAAAATTTACTTATTTAATCGTCAATTTATAATATGAAAAAGTTTTTACTACTCTCTTTGATTGTCTTCACTAATTCTGTCAATGCAAATGTTGATACAGTTTTAAATAAATTAAAGCCATTCTTCCCAACTATTGAATCTGAAAATATAAGCAGCTCTGAATTGGATGGTTTTTATGAGGTTGCAATTACAAATCCACAGATAGATGTATTGTACATTTCATTTGATGGTCGTTATGTTATTCAAGGCGCGGTAACAGATTTAGAGTTAATGGCCAATCTATCTTCTAAGAGAATAAATTTAGAAAGAAAAATTGTATTAAACAGCATTGATGAAGATAAAAAAATTGTATTTGAAGCAGAAAATGAACAATATATTATTCATGTTTTTACGGATGTAGACTGCCCTTATTGTGCAAAGCTTCATTCAAATATGGACAAAATGAACTCTCTTGGAATCACAGTAAAATATTTAGCTTCTCCGATAGCACAACTTCACCCAGATGCACAAAGCGCCATGGAAAAAATTTGGTGCGCAGAAGATAAGGCCATTGCTCTTCATGACTATAAGACAAATCGTAATTTGCCTGACAGTCCAGATTGTCCTAACCCAGTTGCAGAGCAATTAGTTATTTCTCAGCAATTAGGTGTTAATGGAACACCTTCAATTTTCTTTGAAAATGGTTCAAACCTTCCAGGCTACCTTGAACCTGAAGAGCTTTTAAATAGTATATTAAATTCAATTGCTCAATAAAGACAACTCTAGAGTTATAGCTCATAAAGCTATCTGCTTAGTAGCTTTAGAAAAAAATACCTTATCAGACGAGCTATTTCCATCAGAAAGCTCTGAATCTTCTTTTGCAAAGTCTTTAGCGTATGGGTCAATAAGGTTCTATCACCATCTTAATGACATAATTACCCCTCGTATAAAAAAACCTTTAGAGAAAAAGAACCTTGATATCCATAGCTTATTAATTCTTGGGGCATACCAACTTCTATACACCGATATTTCAAGTCATGCAGCCATCAATGAGACTGTTGAGATTGCAGAAAAATTAGGAAAAACTTGGGCCAAGGGTTTTGTCAATGCAATTCTTAGGGGAATTGACAGAGATCAAGACTCAATCTTAAAGATAACCCATCATTCCCATCCAAGCTGGCTTGTAAAAAAAATAAAAAAAGACTACCCCCTAAATCATCACGAAATATTTTTTGAGAATAATAAACAAGGCCCGATGTCGATTCGAGTTCATCCTTCAATTGATGTCGGCACTTTTCAAGAAAAATTAAAAAAACAAAACATCTTTTCTGAGACATCAGACCTTGCTCCTCAAGCACTCATATTAGATGACGCTGTAAAAGTAAGTAGCTTGCCCGATTTTGAAAAAGGGTCTTGCTACGTTCAAGATGTTTCTGCTCAGATTGCAGCTCAACTAGTTTCGCCAAAAAAAGGAGAGTTAATCCTTGATGCATGTTGTGCCCCTGGAGGAAAAACAACACACATAGCTGAACTATGCCCAGATGCAAATATAGTTGCCTTAGATAATGATAAAACAAGATTATTAAGAGTTAAAGAAAATATTGATCGTCTTAAAACCGACAATGTACAAATCATTCTTGGAGATGCAACAAGTCAAGACTGGTGGAATCAGAAACAATTTGATAAAATCTTAATTGATGCCCCTTGCTCGGGCACAGGTGTTATTCGGAGGCACCCAGATATTAAACTATTAAGAAAACCGAAAGATGTCAGTCAAATTACTAAAATTCAAGCTTTAATTCTTGACAATTTATGGCATCTCTTAAAGCCTGGTGGAGAACTTATATACGCTACTTGCTCAATTCTTCCTGATGAAAATGAGAGGCAAATTGTCAAGTTTATTGAAAGATTTAAAGATGCAAACAATGAAGAAATATCCCTTCCATGGGGAAATGGCTCCATTGGAAAACAGCAACTACCTAGGAGAATATATGACGGCTTTTATTATGCTAAGCTCACAAAAAAACTATAGAATCACGAGCCTCTATTTTTCCTCAAGGGCAATATCTAAAACCTGATCGATCCACTTTACTTTAACAATTTCGAGTTTACTTTTAATTTTTTCAGGCACCTCGGAAAGCTCGCGCTCATTGTCTTCAGGAATAATAACAGTTTTAATCCCCCCCCTCATAGCAGCAAGTAATTTTTCTTTTAGACCTCCAATTGGAGTTATTTCGCCTCTTAAAGTTATTTCTCCAGTCATTGCTACCGCAGCTTTAACCTTTCGACCCGTTAAAACCGACACAAGGGCTGTGCACATTGCGGCTCCAGCACTTGGGCCATCCTTAGGTGTTGATCCATCAGGAACGTGAATATGAATATCAAGTTTCTCATGAAAGTCGTCGGCTATACCAAGAGATTCAGCACGCAACCTTGTCACAGACATCGCAGCCTGGATAGACTCCTTCATTACATCGCCTAGCTGGCCCGTGTAATTGAGTTTTCCTTTGCCTTTATATGAAGAGGCTTCAATTGTAAGCAAGTCTCCACCAACAGAGGTCCATGCTAGACCTGTCACCTCACCGATTTGATTATGCTCTTCAGCAAGGCCAAACCGATATTTCTTCATACCCAAAAATTTTGGAAGGCTTTTTGAATTAATTATTGCTCTAGCTTTTCGTTTTTTTAGGGTGATATCTTTTATAACCTTTCTGCAAATACTTCCAATTTCACGATCGAGACTTCGAACCCCTGCTTCTCTGGTGTAGTAACGAATAATATCCATTATTGCAGAGTCTTTAAAAATAATTTCAGAGCTTTTAACGCCGTTATTTTTCATTTGTTTAGAAATTAGGTGGCGCTTAGCAATTTCAAGTTTTTCATCTTCAGTGTATCCAGACAAGTGAATAATTTCCATGCGATCTATTAGCGCTTCAGGAAGATTTAAAGAGTTTGCAGTGGCAACAAACATTACTTGAGAAAGATCATAATCGACCTCTAAGTAATGATCATTAAAAGTATGGTTTTGCTCAGGATCCAAAACCTCTAGCATTGCCGAGCCAGGATCGCCTCGAAAATCAGACGCCATCTTATCAATCTCATCCAATAGAAATAATGGATTTTTTACATTAACTTTTTGCATTTTTTGGACAATTGAACCTGGCATTGCTCCAATATAAGTTCTTCTATGGCCTCGGATTTCAGCCTCATCTCGAACCCCGCCAAGAGCCATTCGCACATATTTTCGGTTAACTGATTTTGCAATAGACTCCCCTAGAGAGGTCTTTCCCACTCCTGGTGGTCCAACCAAACATAAGATATTTGCTTTGTTATGTGTGACACGGCTTTGAACGGCTAAGTGCTCCATGATTCTCTCTTTAACCTTGTCCAATCCATAGTGATCTTCATCAAGAATTTTTTGAGCTTTTACTAAATCTTGGTTTGTTTTCGTTTTTTTACTCCAGGGAACTAGGCATAAATTTTCTATATAAGTCCTAATAATTGAAGCGTCTGATGACTGAGAAGACATTCTTTGAAGCTTGTTAAGCTCACCTTGAGCTTTTTTCTTGGCTTCTTTAGGCATTTTTGCCTTATTAATACTATTTTGTAGATCTTCAATCTCATTTTCATCGTCAACTGTTCCAAGCTCTTTTTGGATAGACTTCATTTGTTCATTCAAATAGTAATCTCTTTGATTAGACTCCATCTGTTTACGCACTCGACTTTGAATTTTTTGCTCTGCGCCAAGAACGTCTAGCTCACCTTCAAGAATTGATAGAATTTTCTCGAGCCTTTCTCTTGCCTGACTACTTTCAAGCAAACTCTGTTTTTCTTCAATTTTAAGATTAAGGTTCGCAATAATGACATCACTAAAACGCTCGATGTCTGTAATTTCTTTAAGCACCTTGAAGACTTCTTCAGGGATTTTTTTACTGAGCTTTATATATTTTTCAAAGTTTTCAAGAGCTAAACGCATCATTGCCTTTATCTCAGTATCATCATCATAACTCAGAGTGCAGTCACTTAAAACAACTTCTGTATGCTCGCCTAAATCAACAAACTCTTCAATTTTTGCTCTTTTAACTCCCTCAACTAAAACTTTAATAGTTCCATCTGGAAGTTTAAGCAATTGAAGAATTGTTGCCAAGGTTCCTACTTTATGAAGCTCTTCATTATTTGGCTCTTCAATAGCTTCATCTTTTTGAGTTACCAAAAAAATATTCTTATCAGCCTCCATGGCCTGAGTAACTGCATTAACTGAAGATTTTCTTCCTATAAATAAAGGAATGACCGTGTGAGGGAAAACTACTACATCTCTAAGAGGAAGTAGCGGGATTGATTGCTTTTCTAAGCCGTTAGGCTCTGTGGTGATTTCTGTTCCCATAATAATGAAACGCCTTGCTTGTCTAGTAATCTTTCTAGATAGTGTCGAGTGACATTAATTTCAAGTAGCCATTGACCAAATTCATTCATTATTTCTTTTTGAATAAAACCAACTTTATGAATTTCACTTCTAATATAAGCAGATTGAACATCTAGCTTAATGCCCGCAAAAGTCATCATTCCGCTTAAACTTTGAGATAAAGCCTGATAAAGTAAATCAATTCCTTCACCCGTATGTGATGAAACCCAAACTCGATAAATATTTCCGTCATGATCTTTATCAATGCGAGGCTTAAAATCAGCAATTCTATCAATCTTATTCATCACAATAATTTTTGGGATGTCCTGAGCATCTATTTGCTCAATAATATCTTCTACCTGCTCAATTTTATCTCTATTATTAGGGTCTGAAGCATCTACAACTTGAAGTAGGACGTTAGCTTGACGAGTTTCTTCGAGAGTCGACTTAAAAGCTTCGACCAACTCATGAGGCAAATCTTGAATAAAGCCAACTGTGTCTGCTATAACCGCTTCACCCGATGCCGGTAAGATAACTCTGCGAATCGTTGAGTCTAGTGTCGCAAACAACTTGTCATCTGCATAAACCTCAGCCTTAGTTAAGAGATTAAAAAGAGTTGATTTTCCAGCATTTGTATATCCCGCAAGTGAAATCATAGGAAGTTGATTCTTAATTCGAGATTTACGTCCCAAGTCATGCTGCTTATGAACCTTCTCAAGTCGCTTATTAATATTTTTTATACGTACCGAAATTAACCGCTTATCTGTTTCTAGCTGGGTCTCTCCTGGACCACGAAGACCTATACCGCCTTTTTGCCTTTCAAGGTGAGTCCAGCCTCTTACCAATCTTGTGGATAGATGTTTCAACTGAGCTAATTCTACTTGCAACTTCCCTTCAAAGGAGCTTGCTCGTAATGCAAAAATATCTAATATTAAGCCAGTTCGATCCATAACCTGACACTTTAATGCTTTCTCTAAATTACGTTCTTGGGATGGAGATAGTTGCAGAGAAAAAATAACTAAATCAATTTCATTTTCACTCACTATTATTGCTAGTTCATCAACCTTACCTGTACCAATAAAAAACTGGGCCTTAGTAATGCTTCTTTTAACTGTTATGGTTTCAACAATATTCAGACCAGAAGACAATGCCAACTGTTGAAATTCACCAATACTGCTTGATGCTTGTCTATTTGAAGTGAGCTCGATATGAACCAGTATAGTTCTTTCACCCTGACCAACAGCATCCTTTTGGCGATCAAAAAGCTCCATAGATACTCTTTACAGCCTATAAAAAGTGAAATTAATCAACTTGCTTTACGAATATTACTTTGTTTATTGTCAGAAATATGAACAATCATAGGTTGTTTTTTTCTTTCCACAACCTCTTTATCTATAACAACTTCTTTAACACTTGGAGTTGAAGGTATCTCGTACATCGTCTCTAGTAGCAAATCTTCCAAAATAGCTCTCAAGCCCCTCGCGCCGGTTTTCCTTTTAAGAGCAAGTTTTGCAATCGCCAAAAGGGCATTTTTTCTGATAGTAAGCTTCACACCTTCAATTGCAAAAAATTGCTGAAACTGCTTTACTACAGAATTTTTAGGCTTAGTAAGAATTTGAACTAATGCTTCTTCATCAAGCTCATCTAAAGAAGTATGAACAGCTAAACGACCTACTAATTCAGGAATTAATCCAAATTTAATTAAATCATCTGGCTCTAAAAATTTATAAAGCTCAGTTAATGTTTTTTTGCCACTTGCTTCCTTAACATTTGCCGAAAAACCAATCCCTGTAGCTTTTTCAACACGCCTATCAATAACTTTACCAAGACCATCAAATGCGCCACCACAAATAAATAATATTTTTGAGGTGTCAACATCAATAGTTTCTTGGTTAGGGTGCTTTCTGCCGCCCTGAGGAGGCACAGACGCAATAGTTCCTTCGATCAATTTAAGCATGGCTTGTTGAACACCTTCTCCAGAAACATCTCTTGTTATTGAAGGGGAGTCAGACCGGCGTGAGATCTTATCAATTTCATCTATAAAGATAATGCCTTGTTCCGCTCTTTCTGGATCAAAATCACATTTTGAAAGTAGGCTTTTAATCACGTTCTCTACGTCATCACCAACATAGCCAGCCTCAGTTAAAGTTGTTGCGTCTGCAACAGCAAAAGGCACATCCAAAAAACGCGCTAAAGATTGTGCAAGAAGAGTCTTTCCACTCCCCGTTGGGCCTATAAGTAAAATATTGGACTTATCGAGCTCTACATCGTTTGAAATGTAATTTGTTTTTAGTCGTTTGTAGTGATTGTAAACTGCCACTGAAAGAACTTTTTTTGCATGAGACTGACCAATCACATATTCATCTAAAGAGGCATACAATTCTTTTGGAGTATTATTCCAATCCTTGTATTGATCTTTTTTATCTTTGGTAGTTTGTTCTTGAATAAGACTATAGCAAGAGTCTATACATTCATCACAAATATAGACTCCTGGGCCTGCAATTAGGCGAACTACTTCATCTTTATGTTTAGAGCAAAATGAACAGCTAAGATCTTCAGTATTTTGTTCCATAGTCAAACTTAAATTTATCGCTTATTAATGACTTTATCAATGAGTCCATATTTCGCAGACTCGCTCGCTGACATAAAATTATCTCGATCAGTGTCTTTCTGAATATTCTTCATACTCTGACCAGTATGGTCCTTCAGTATTGTATTTAAGTTATCTCTAACTTTCAGAATTTCTTGTGCATGAATATCTATGTCACTTGCTTGACCTGAAAAACCACCTAGAGGCTGATGAATCATAACCCTAGCATGTGGTAGCGCAAACCTTTTGCCCTTTGCTCCAGCTGTAAGAAGTAATGCACCCATACTTGCAGCCTGCCCTATACAAAGAGTAGAAATATCTGGCTTAATAAATTGCATTGTGTCATAAATAGCAAGCCCTGCAGTTACTGAACCACCTGGTGAATTTATATATAAATGAATATCTTTATCTGGATTCTCAGACTCTAAAAAAAGTAGCTGAGCAACCACAACATTTGCAGTGTAATCCTCGACCGGTCCAACCATAAAGACAACCCGCTCTTTGAGAAGCCTAGAATAGATATCATAAGCCCTTTCTCCCCTGCCAGAGCTCTCAATTACCATTGGGATTTGATTTAAGTTTTGTATTGTCATATTAATTTTGTGGGCTCATTATTTCTAAAAAAGTCTTCTCTGACAGCGTTACTTTGGCTTGATCCGCAACATGCTTCGCCACCATGTCCTCAACAACAATTGATTCAATATTAGCGAGTCTTGAAGGGTCAGTGTTATACCAATCAATCATTTGCTGCGCACTCTCACCATATTGAAGCGCCATTTCATTAAGTTTAGCATCAACCTGTTCTTTTTCAGCTTTTATTTCGCCATCTGTTGCAATTTTATTAATTAGTAAACCAAGTTTAACTCTTCTTGCAGCCTCTTCTTGAAACATTTCTGCAGGTAATTTTCCTTTAGAAGGCATGCCTTGCTGCTCCATTCTAGATTCCATATCTTGCTGCAACTTGAGCGATTCTGCAGAAACACTGCCCTCAGGCACTTCGAAATCATTTGCATCCAAAAGAGCGGTAAATGCAGTGTCTTTATTTTGCTGAACCAATCGAGACTCTAATTCAACTTGCATCTGCTTAGACATTCTCGATTTCATAGTTTCAAAATCTTTTTCTCCAAATTTTTTGGCAAACTCATCGTCTCTTTTTACTTCTGTTGGTGAGCCTACTTCGTTAATAGTAACCTTAAAGATAGCCTCTCTTCCTGCCAGATTTTCAACATGATAATCTTCTGGAAATGTTGCAACTACTTCAACTGTTTTCTCAGGCGCAATATCGATAAGGCCTTTTTCAAAACCTTCAATCATCGTGCCTTTTCCTAAAACAATTTCAAAACCTTCGGCGGCTCCACCTTCGAATGATTCACCATCTAGCAAGCCTTCAAAATCTATAATTAAACGATCTCCTTCTTTAGACTTTCTTTTAACAGTCTTATATTCAGTTGACCTGTCTTGTAAATCTTGAAGAGCTCGCTCTTCATCTTCCTCTGTAACTTTAGAATTAATTTGATCCATGGTTAAACTTTTTAAGGAGCCCACTTTAATCTCTGGAAAAACTTCAAACTCAATTGTATAAATAAAGCTGTCTGAATTCTCGGTATCCACATTCACCAATGATGGCTGTGCAGCTGGAGAAACATCCGCATCTGTAAGTGCATCAGCTAAAGTCTCGGTTACAATTTCATTAGCCGCATCGGATTTAGCGCTACCGCCAACACGTTGGCGCAAAATTGCAGCTGGAATTTTTCCTTTTCTAAAGCCATCAATACGAACTTTAGAGGCAAGGCTCTTGATAATTTTTTCTGTTTTTTGATTGAAAGTGTCTACCGGTAATTCAACCGTAAGGGATCTTTTTAGTCCCTCAAGTTTAGTGAGTGAGGTCTTCATCTAGTTATAAATCCGTAACTTGTTAAAAAAAAAGAAATTATACAGGATTTTCTTACCCAAAAAAAAGGTGCCTTACTCTGCAAAATTGTTTAAAGAAAATTGTACTAAAAACGAGACCCTGTATAGCTTACTTTGTAATCTGATAAAGATAGCCATTCTTGGTTTATTTCAACCCCCCAACCAGGCTTATGATTCATTTCAAGACACCCGTCAATAATTTTATAATTTGGATAAAAAAGATTATCCTGCCAAGGGTAGTAATCGAGACCTTCTATTGAAAACTCCAAATATTTTCCTGGGTTTTTAATAGAGCCCATAACATGAGCTGAAAAAAGTGTCACTAGAGAAAGGTTTGCTGAATGCAGAGTTACAGGTAGATTTGCCTTCTCTGCCATCTTTGCAACTTCTAGTGTTCTAGTAATGCCTCCCATGTAGCATATATCAGGCTGAACAATATCAACAACCTTAGTATCAATCATATGACTCCAAACCCTCATATCATTGTCTTGCTCACCGCCACTAATATCAATATCTAGTGCATTTTTAACCTCGCGAGTCCAGTCTGGCTTCCAATATGGGCAAGGCTCTTCAAAATGACTTACACCATAATCTTGGAGCATGTATCCAACTTCAATTGCCTTTTTAGGGCTAAAAGCACTATTTGCATCAACAAGCAAAGCAACATCATCTCCTAAAGCTTTTCTCACTTTTTTTAAAATTGCCTCAGTTCGCCCTGGCCATTGATCAAAATCATGGCCACACTCTTTTCCAATCCGAAATTTAAATGCGAAATAACCATTTACTTCCTTTAGCGCAAGAAGTCTTTCGGCCTCGGCTTCTGGACTAATCTCTCTCTGCATACTTGAAGCATAAACTGGAATAGATTGTTTTTCACCGCCCAAAAGCTGGCAAACACTCTTGTTCGCACGCTTAGCTTTAATGTCCCAAAGCGCAGTATCAATTCCACTTAAAGCTCTATAAAGATATGTACCAGGAAACTTATGCTCTCTCTCTAAGACCTCTCTATTTATATCTTCAATATTAAGCCCACTGAGACCTAAAATATGAGGAGCAACTTGTCTATGAACTACCTGAGCACTAATATCAGAATTATAGGTAGAGGTTTGACCCCATCCTTCATCGCCCTCATCAGTTCTTATGCGGACTAGACCAACATATTCATTCGTAAAAGTTTCAATACTAATTATCTTCATAAGGATTCTTTAATGACTTTAATTATTTTCTGCACTTTCTAATATTAAATCTGACGCCTTTTCACCAACCATAATAGTTGCAGCATTAATATTACCACAAACTATTTGAGGAAATATTGAGGCATCTGCCACTCTCAGATTTTTGATCCCATGAACCCTCAGATTGCTATCAACAACATTTTTCAGAGGATCAGGACCCATTCGGCAAGTACCACAAGGATGAAAAACAGTCCAAACTGTATCTTTAATATGCTGAATCATTTGCTTATCAGTCTGACATTCCTGCCCAGGACGAAACTCTTCTCCAATAACCTCTCTAAAACTATCAGTTTTGGCCAACTTCCTAAGGACCTTAACGCCCTCTAATAAATCTCTGATATCTTCTTTATGAGAAAGGTAGTTAGGCTCAATGATTGGAGGCTTTAATGGGTTATTACTTTGAATATGAACTCTTCCTCTTGAAAGAGGACTACAATTTGAAATTCCAAATAACATTGCTGAAAAGGGGTCTGGACTCATCATTGCCCTTTTTTCAGGAGACTCCAGAGAGTAACTGACGGGCGAAAAATAAAGCTGGATATTGGGCTTATCAAGACCATCACGTGTCTTAATGAAGCCTCCTGATTGATTGACACTTAAACTCAGTGGCCCTCTTCTTGTAATAATATACCTTAGACCCTGATATATCTTTCCTAGAAATGGCCTTAACTGATCATTTAGGGTTGGCACTTTGCTTTTATAAAAATAACTAACCCCCACATGGTCTTGTAGGTTTTTTCCAACAGCTGGACTATCATGAATTAACGAAACTGCGGCTTTATCTAAAACATCTTTTGGTCCTACTCCTGAAAGCTGAAGAAGCTGAGGAGAATTGATTGATCCTGCGCTTAAAATAACTTCACATGAAGCCATCACTTGATGAATCTTACCTGACTTAATATACTCAACTCCATAAGCCTTTTTATCTTTAATTAATACTCTTGAAACCAAAGCATTTTTAATAATAGTAAGGTTATTACGACTCTTTATTGGCCACAAGTAAGCTCTTGAGGAGGACATTCGCTGACCCTTATGAGTTGTGATTTGAAAGTTGCCAACTCCTTCCTGATTTTTTCCATTCATATCTCTATTAAGATTAATACCAATCTCTTGAGCTGCAGATAAAAAATTCTTACATAATGGGTGTAACTGGTCAGACACCTCCGAGACATTTAATGGCCCATCACCGCCTCTAAAACTATCAGCACCATTTTGCCAAGATTCCATTTTCTTGAAGTAGGGCAGAACATCATTATATGACCAACCTGTATTCCCCATCTCAGACCACTGGTCAAAATCTTTATGATTTCCTCTCACATAAACCATTGCATTAATTGAACTAGATCCACCCAAAACCTTTCCTCTTGGCCAATAACTTGGCTTATTATCAGCTTCTGGACTTGGCTTTGTCATATACATCCAATTAACAGCTTTTTGATGGTAAGTCACCCCATAACCAATTGGCATTTGGATAAAGAATCGACGATCTGAACCACCGGCCTCTATTAGCAAAACGTTATTAGATGAATTTTTACTGAGCCTATTTGCTAGGACACAGCCAGCGGAGCCGGCCCCCACAATTATGTAGTTATAATTAGACATAAATTAAAAGTAATAGGACCATTTGATAATCAAAATTTAAAATACCTAACATCGTCATTATATTGAAATCAAATACAAATAACAAAATAATCTATATACTCATATGCATTATTTTGGCAATTCTTTAAAGATCATTTCTGACCCATCAATATATTTATTAATTTTAATTTCAGGAGCATTTACTGCAGCATTTGTCCAGGGTGCTAGTGGCTTTGGAAGTGGTCTTGTTCTTAATGCATTTTGGCTTCATATAATGGAACCTGCTATCGCAATTCCATTAAATATAATTACTTGCTTATTGATATCGGGTTGGCCATTATTTAAATTAAGAAAAACTCTTGATTTTTCAAAACTGAGGCCATTTATTATTTCTGGTTTAATTGGTATACCCCTTGGTATGCTTCTTCTAGAAACTACTGATCCAAGATTATTTAAAATATCAATTGGCATTTTTTTAGTTTTCTATGCAATATTAATATTTAAAAATAATAACCTATCCGTTAAAGTTAACAACAATAAATTAATTGATCGTTTTATAGGATTGATAAGTGGATTTATGGGTGGCTTTGCAGCTCTTGGAGGAATACTTCCTACAATTTGGGTTAGTCTGCAGAAATTACCAAAAAATACTCAGCGAGGAACTTATGAACCATTTATTTTTATAACAAGCATTATGGCAGTTATAAGTTTTGCTATCGCTGGTCTATTTACATTGCAAATATTTTATGACCTTCTTTTGACTATTCCAGCTTTAATTATTGGCTCTTTTCTTGGCATAAAAATCTATCATATTATTGATGCTGAGGTGTTTCAAAAAACAATTCTAGGATTAATTTTTATAGCAGGAATAGTTTTATTAATTTAATATTCCCAATTAATATGTTATTTTATTCATGGAATATAATTCAACTTTGACTGAAATTTTATATATACTAAAAATCAATCCTTATATTTAATAAGGATTTTGTTATTAAATCTAAGGAGAAAAAATGAAACTAATAAATAAACTATTAGCTGTCTCAGCTATTTCCCTCAGTCTAATGCCTGCAATAGCAAGTGCTGACTGTGGAAAAGCAAGACTTGCTGATTTTGACTGGAGTAGTGCTAATATTCATACCGCTATTGCTGGCTTCATCTTGGAGCATGGTTATGGTTGTGAAGTTAGTATAACTAAAGGAAGTACAACACCAATTATGGCTGCGCACTATGATGGACAGCTTGATGTAGTTACTGAACTTTGGTATGACAACATTAAAGATACTTTTGATGGTCATGAAGCTGCAGGAACAGTAAGAAACCTAGGAGTAAATACTCCTGACTCTCAGCAAGCATTCTATGTTGATAGAGCAACTGCTGATAAGTACAATCTTACAAATGTTCTAGATATGAATAATCCAGAAATAGCTGCGTTATTCAGTGATCCAGAAAATCCATCAATGGGAAGAATGACAAGTTGTATTGGTGGCTGGACTTGCTACACAATTAACCTTGTTAAACAAAAAGCTTATGGACTAGATAAATACTATACTAACTTTGATCCAGGCTCAGGTGGAGCACTAGACGCAGCAATTGCAGGTGCGTTTGCTAAAAAGCAACCAATTTTTACTTACTATTGGGCGCCAACTGGTCTAATGGGTAAGGTTGATCTAGTTAGACTAGCAGAACCTCCATTTAATGCTGAGTGCTGGGCATCTATGCAAGTTGTTGTTGAAGACATCAAAGCTAATGGAACAGATGCTTGGGTACCAACTTGTGGAGTTGAGTACAGAGACATGTCACTAGACAAGTCTGTGCTTACTGCTTGGGCGGATACGCACCCTGCAGAGACTGCATTTTTAGAGGCTTATAGCATACCAACTGCTCAAGTTAATAGACTGCTTGCATTCTATGAAGATGAGTCAGATGGTGATATGGAGCTAACTGCAATGGAGTACTTAGCGAATGATGATACTTGGAAAGCTTGGGTACCCGCAGACGTTGCTGCTAAAGTATCTGGAGCTCTATAAGTTAGTCTTAATATAAAAAAAGAGCTCACTTGTGGGCTCTTTTTTTCATCAAAATCATTATGATAAGAAAAATTCTCACATACTTTACGTTCCCAATATTTTTTGTATGGCTTTTAGTCATAAGTTATAACTCATCGAAAAGAAAACCCGATAGTGTTATGGAGCTTTTTACTGATTTAAGTTGGCTCTATGATTGGCCTAAATGGTTAGATATTCCTCTAATGAAATGGATTAATGACGGCTTTAAAGTCTTTAATGAAAAATATGGAATTTACTTCGAAGTAATCAACGATTTTCTTCTTGGTGCAATCCTATCTCTTAAGAAATTCTTAATCGTTTTACCTTGGCCAGTAGTCATTGGACTCGTTGTTGCAGTTGTTTTCTTTTCTAGTGGCAGAAAAATAGGAACCACCGTTTTTGTTGGGTTTTGTACATTTTTTATAGGCTTCCTGCACCCAAAATTTTGGGATAAAGCCATAGAAACAACCTCTATTATGATAATTGGAATTATTATTTGTATTATTATTGGTATTCCATTGGGTATTGCAATGTCTCGAAATAATAAAGTTCGAAATGCTATACTGCCAGTTCTTGAGTTAATGCAAACAATTCCAAGCTTCTGTTACCTCATTCCAGGAATTATGCTGTTTGGATTGGGCGCTGTTCCAGCAATTATTGCAACCGTTATTTATGCAGTTCCTCCATTAGTTCGATTGACTGATCTTGGAATTACTCTAGTTGATACCGAAGTTATTGAAGCAGCTGAAGCATTTGGGGCTAGCCCAAAACAAAAATTACTTGGGGTACAGTTACCTCTTGCCTTACCGAATATTATGCAAGGAATCAACCAGTGTACAATGATGGCACTAGCTATGGTTGTCATTGCCTCAATGATTGGAACTCGAGGCCTTGGCGATGAAGTTTTACTTGGACTTCAACAACTAAACGTTGGAAAAGCAACTGAAGCCGGTCTTGCAATTGTTCTATTAGCAATTGTGTTAGATAGAATTACGCAGGCTTATGGCAAAAGAATACAAGACAGAAATAAACCACCAGAATAAACCCCTATTATGTCAAAAATCGAAATTAGAAATATTTATAAAATATTTGGCCCTCAACCTAACCAGGTTTTATCAATGGTCCAAAATGGAGCAGATAAAGAACAAGTTCTAGAAGAGACTGGACATACTGTTGGCTTAGATAACGTTTCATTATCTATCGAAGAAGGTGAAATTTTTGTTTGCATGGGCCTATCTGGCTCAGGTAAGTCAACTTTGATTAGGCACATTAATAGATTAATTGATCCTACTGCAGGACAAGTTCTTGTAAATGATGTCGACGTATTAAGTCTAGATGACAAAGAAATTTTAGAGTTCAGAAAAAAAACCATGAGTATGGTTTTTCAGCGATTTGGACTCTTCCCTCACAAGACAATTATTGAAAATGTAGCTTATGGACTTGAAATTCAGGAGGTACCTGAAGATAAGAGAAAGGAAATTGCTCAAGGTCAAATTGATGCTGTAGGGCTCCAAGGATTTGAGAACCAATACCCAGCTCAACTATCTGGTGGAATGCAACAAAGAGTTGGACTTGCAAGGGCTCTTGCAACTGACCCACAAATCCTTCTAATGGACGAAGCCTTTAGTGCTTTAGATCCTTTGATTAGAAGTGAAATGCAATCCCAGCTTGTTGATCTTCAATCTAAACTTAAAAAAACGATTGTCTTTATTACTCATGACCTCGATGAATCGCTCAAACTTGGTGATCATATAGGAATCCTAAATGGTGGACGATTAGTTCAAGTTGGACGCCCAGAAGATATTATCCTCAATCCAGCAGATGATTACGTTAAAGCTTTTGTTAAAGACGTTAATCGCTCAAAAGTTTTAAGAGCAAAGACAGTAATGACAAAAATTGATAAGTTTGATACCTCTGGTATTAATCCTTCATCAACATACAAGTATGATGAGGATACTTTTATTGAAGATTTAATTCCAAGAGTACTGAAAAATAGATCTACAATCGAAGTCATCAATAAAGCTGGAACAACTACGGGATACATTTCATCTGAAGAGCTCTCTGAAGCACTCACACAAACAAATTAATGTCTGAGGGTAATTCTGCTAATAAAAAAAATATAATTATTTCAGCATCAGCTGATGGGCTTGGTTGGTGTATGGCTACTTTTTTGATAGAACAAGGACACACAGTCTATCTATCCGACATTAACCAACAAAAAATTGACGAGGTTCAAAGACACCCACTTTTTAATAAAAAAATCTTCATTGAAAATGTTGATGCGGGTAACCCAGATTCTGTTCGGGCATATTTTGAAACTCTTTCTAAAAAAGTTTCGAGTATTGACGCCCTCATCAACAACGTTGGAATTGCTGGCCCCACTGGGCCAATGGAAGATTTAACGATTGAAGATTGGAAGCAAACAATCGATATAAATTTAAATAGCCATTTTTACTTCACTAAATTTGCAATACCTCTTTTAAAGAAAAATAAGGGTGGCTCAATTATCAACCTATCTTCGACTGCCGGACTCTTTGGATTTCCGTTGAGAACTCCTTATGCTGCAAGCAAATGGGCAATTATCGGCGTTACAAAGTCACTTGCCATGGAACTAGGCGAATTCAATATTAGAGTAAATGCAATCTGCCCAGGCTCAGTATCAGGAGATCGAATTAATCGTGTTATTGAGGCTAAAGCCAAATCAATTGACGCTTCTGCAAAAGAAGTAAAAGATGATTTTGAGGCTATGGTTTCACTTAAAACTTTTATAGATAAAGAAGATATTGCAAATATGGCAAGCTTCCTTATATCAAATAAGGCAAGTAAAATTTCTGGTCAAATAATGACAGTAGATGGCAACACTGAGAGAATGGACTAAACTTTAGCTTTCTTTAACTTAGTGGAGGCCTGCTATATATTGAGACAGAGCTTCAATTTCAACTGTAGTTAATCCTTTAGCAACATTTACCATCATCTCATTTGCTCTAGAGACATCAGTAGAGCCTGTTTGCTCATTTATAGAATATTGACGGAATGCTTTTAACTGCGATGCAGTGTAGTCAGCATGCTGTGCACTAATTGCTGGGAAGCCTGCAGTTGGAATGCCTAATCCTTTAGCGCCATGACATGCAATACATGCTGTAGTCTGAGTGTCCATTTTTCCACCAACATAAATCTTGCGTCCGAGCTCAAGAGTTTCAGCATCTGCCTTTGCGCTATTTTCACTTATAGTTTGGATTGAATAGTAAGCCGCAATATCCATCATGTCTTGCTCAGAGAGCATTCCAGCGACACCTGCCATCATTGCATTATTTCTTTCGCCTGACTTAAAGTTCTGCAGCTGTTTTATAAGATACGCCTCACCTTGACCGGCTAACTTGGGGAAAGAAGGAATAGTACTGTTACCTGCAAGACCATGACAACCCATGCATGTTGCAGTCTTTGCTTGACCTGCTTCAGCATCGCCAGCAGCAATAATAGGGCTGCTAAAAGAAGCTATTAATAAATAAGCTAAAACAATAATGGTCTTTTTCATTCTCAATCTCCAAAAAATTCAAAGAAATTATACGTGAAAAATAATGGTTTCGTAAACTTCAATTAGGACAGTTTTTATACTAATATTATTGCTTAGGATTCTGCATAGAAAGATATTCAGCAATAGAGCGTTCAAATCCTTCAGCCATTGGGGCCATTGCATTCATGTATGAATTTTGTCGCTCACCTGACTGGAAATATTCTAATTGCTGAACGATCCATTCAACATCTTTTCCAGCTAATGAAGGTATATTTGCATCTGTCGAATACCCACCCTGACCATGACAACTGGCACAGCCCAACGCACTAAACATTGCTTCACCTTCACTATTAGCTTTTGAGCTTAATGCAAAAAAAACTAAAGAAATTGTAATCAACATCAAAAAAAACTTCTTCATCAAACCTTTATCCTAATATAAATTAGTAAGTAAATTATACCCAGTTCTAATTTACTTAAAACTCATAGTATTTTTTAACAATTATTTTCCTTTCCAGGTTGGAGCTCTTTTTTCAGAAAAAGCCATAGTGCCTTCTTTCGCATCATCAGAATTCAACATCTTCTGATAAGCCTTTATTTCTCCAGATCGCATAACTTTATATGCACTTTCCAAATCCATTTGATCTGTGTTTCTTACAACAGATTTTATTGCTGCTAATGAAAGTGGCGCAGACTTCGCGATTTGATGTGCCCACTCTATTGCTGAATCTTGTAATTCAATGAGTGCGCAGCTGCGATTAACCAAGCCAAAGTGTTTTGCCTCATCTACAGCCATTCGGCGTCCTGTCATGAGCATGTCCATTGCTACTGCAGATGGCAAACGTCGCGGCAACCTTAAGACGCCTCCACTATCAGGAATAATGCCCAGTGTAGCCTCTGGAACAAAAAATTCTGCGGTTTCTGCTGCAATTATAAGATCAGCCGCTAATGCTAGCTCAAAGCCTCCACCAACTGCCAACCCATTGACTGCAGCAATGACTGGCTTGTCAAGGTCCCATAACTCGGTGAGCCCTGCAAAACCACCAGGCCCAAAGTCTGCATCAATTGCCTCACCCTCAGATGCTGCTTTCAAATCCCAGCCACCGCAAAAAAAACGATCGCCTGCACCTGTAATGACAGCTACTCGTAAATTATTATTATCTCTAAAACTAATAAATGCATCGCCAAGCGCGTGACTGGTTATTGCATCAATTGCATTCGCTTTTGGTCGGTCTAAAGTGATCAACATTACATCACCATAGATTTTACAATTAACACTATTGTTCATAAATTCCTCAATTAAAAGGCTGATTAACCTAAGTTTAACTTAATTAGAGCATCGACTGCAATAACTCCACTCCCACCTTTCAATACTAATAATGGATTAATGTCCAATTCAGCAATATCATTTTCACTAATTAGTTTGATGACAGACATTACGGCATCAATGATCGCTTCAAAATCTCCCACTGGACTATTTCTATAACCATTAATTACTGGGTAAATCTTTAATTTTGTCAAAGCCATTGAAGCATCTTCTCTACTAACTGGCAGCAGCAATGGACAGCTATCTTTGAAAAGCTCTACCAAGATACCGCCACTTCCAATAACAATGTATTGACCAAAAATTGGATCGTGATCCATTCCAATGATTAATTCAGCTACTGGATCGTGAACCATTTTTTCAATAAGCAGAGATGGCCCAATCTTGAATAAATCTTGGCAAGCTTTTTCTAGCTCTATAGGGTCATTTATATTTAGAAGAACAGCACCTAAATCTGTTTTATGGACCAACTCGACATTTGAAACTTTTAATGTCACTGGGTAATGTATTTTGTCAGCAACAATTAACGCCTCAGAAGAGCTGCTAATAATTTCACCATCAGGCACAGGGACTCCATATTTTTTCAACAATTTCTTACCCTCAAACTCTGTTAAAGTTGAGCTTTTATTAGGGTCTGATGGTGAGCGTAATATGTCTATTGATTGCATTCCACTCTTCTGAAAGGCGAGCCCAATTCTATAGGAGTGATTAAGCGCTTTTAAGCAAATATCCAGTCCTATCATTGGCGCAATGCCATATTTTTTGCATTCTTTAATGATCCTTTTAGGCATACAATCTGCAATTGAAGCCAATACTATAGCCTTCTCACTTGTTCCAGAGATCGCGTCAGAGAGGGCCAATAAGGTTAAGTCCCAATCTTTTTGCTCTGACTTTTGATTACTTGGCCAGTCCAATAGCAACATTGTCGCAGCAAAATTACCACTAATCATCTGCTTAAAGCACTCTGAGGTTCTTTTTCGGTCACCCCAAATAAACGTATGGTAGTCAAGCGGATTATCAACCTCAACATAATCATTAAGCGTTTGCTTGACTCTATTTTTGTGAGGGTTATCAAGACTAGGAAAAGTAATATCTAAGCCGTCAATTAAGTCTGCCATCATTCCCGCCTCCCCTCCAGAGCAGCTCATAGATGCAACTCCATTATGGTCGATGACCCCTAAAACACTTAGTAGTTTTAAAGTTTCAAGAAACTCTGGAACAGTATTCACTCTAGCAATGCCTAGTCGCTCAAAAAATGCACTAAAAAGCTGATCTGAACCTGTCATTGAGCTTGTATGACTTAGCGCAATCTTCGCAGAGGCATCTGTACGTCCCGACTTAATTGCAACAATTGGAATCTTCTTTTTGAGAGCTCTTCGTGCAGCAATATCAAACGATTCAATATCAGAAATTCCTTCGATATGAAGACCTATTGCGCTGACTCTATTGTCATCAAGCATCGCATGAATAATATCTGCAATATTTGTGTTTGTTTGGTTGCCAAGAGTAAACATATAGGCAATTGGCAGGCCTATTGCTTGCATCGTAATGTTAAGGCCTATATTGCCACTCTGAGTAATAATTGCAACTCCACTTGAAACCGCCTCACAACCATGAACATCTGGCCACAAAGCAACCCCGTCAAGACTATTGATAAAGCCATAACAGTTCGGACCAATTACTGGCATCCCATCAGCCGCTGCTACCAGCCTCTGATTACGCTTTATTCCTTTCTCTCCGACCTCTCCAAAGCCAGAAGCGTACAAAACTGCTCCGCCCCCTCCAATAGACTTCAAGTCAGCAACTATATCTATAGCAGATTCGGCATTAACTGCAATAAATGTTGCATCTGGAGCTTCGGGAAGGTCTTTGATGTTTCTATAACACTTAACCCCCTCAAGAGAATTTAAGGTTGGATGGATTGCCCAAATTTTCTGGCTATAACCTAATTTTTTACTTTCTCTAATGGCAAAATCAGCACCACGATTTCCAACCACAGCGATTGACTGTGGAGATATTAAGCGACTCAAATTAGCTCTACTCATAAAGGACTACTCAAATGGCCTGAGTAGAGACCTTGAAATAATATGTCTCTGGATTTCACTCGTTCCATCCCAGATTCGCTCAACTCGATGATCTCTCCATATCCTCTCCAAAGGAAGCTCCTCCATCAAGCCCATCCCTCCAAGTATCTGAATGGCTTCATCAGAAATCATCGCAAGTGTCTCTGTAGCTTTAAGTTTTGCCATTGCGGCATCACTATTAGTCATCTCTCCTTGATTGTCCTTCCATGCAGCTTTTAAAGTTAATAGCTCAGCAGCATGAAGCTCCATTGACATATCTGCAAGCTTAAAAGAAACCCCTTGAAACTTACCAATCTTTTGACCAAATTGTTCTCGCGTTGCAGCCCACTCTGTTGCAATCTTTAATGCTCTTTCAGCCCTACCAAGACACATTGCTGCAACCGATAAACGAGTAGCTCCGAGCCATTCATTTGCCACATCGAATCCATGGTCTACCTCACCCAATACTTGCGACTCATGTACGCGGCAATTATCAAAATTAAGAATAAAGTTGTGATAGCCCCTATGAGAAACACTTTTGTATCCAGGCTCTACAGAAAATCCTGGTGTACCCATATCGACCAAAAAGCTAGTTATTTTTTTTCTCTCGCCCCTAGAGGTCTTCTCAGTTCCAGAAGCTGCAAATAAAATAACATAGTCAGCGACATCGGCATGACTAATAAAATGCTTTGAGCCATTAATTACAAAAAATTCTCCATCTCTCTCTGCCTTGCACTGCATGGAGCGAACATCTGATCCAGCGTTAGGCTCTGTCATTGCAAGACATTCAACCTTTTCACCTCGAATCGTTGGAATTAAATAGTTTTCAATTTGTGCCCCTTGGCAAGCAAGCAAAATATTGCTCGGTCTTGCTACAATATATTGAAGGCCAAAGTTTGCTTTGCCTAACTCCTTCTCTAAAAGACATAAGGTCAAAGTATCCAGTCCACCCCCGCCATGTATTTCAGGCATATTACTAGCATAAAGACCTTGCTCGATTGCCTTTTGCTTGATATTTTCAGCTAGAGATTGTTCAATTTTATTGTTTTTTTCAACATCATCTTCATGAGGGTAAAGCTCTTGCTCCACAAAACTCTTAACGGAATCGATAATCATTTCTTGTTCACTTGAAAGGCCAAAATCCATCTCTACTCCTAAAAATTTAATTAAAATGCTTTATTTTTTAATCGCCATAACGCGCCCTTTTTGACTTGGTGTAGGCAATTTTTGATGAGAAGCCCAAATCTTTCCAAGTATGTCTTTAACAGCTGGTTCAATTTCACATGCCTTTGCTTTTTTCATATCAACATGAATTAGCATTTGCTCCGTTGTAGCTAACAAGTCACCACTTTCAGCATGAAACATTTGATGAAAAATATGGAGTTTTTTTGCATTTAAGCCAAGTATTTGGGTGGTAAATTTCAAAGGCTCTCCCTTTGAAGCCTCCAAATAAAAGTTTATATGCGTTTCGACAGTATAGAAAGACTTACCAGCCAATCGATAGTCATTGTCAATGCCAATGTATTGAAATAAAGCGTCTGAGGCATCGCCAAAAGCATACAAATAAAATGACTCACTCATATGGCCGTTATAGTCAATCCAGTCTGGCCTGACTTGCGCTTGATATAACTCCAAAGGCTGGCTTAGTTTGTCCTCTAAAGAAAAGTATTGGTACTCTCTTTTAAGATATATTTCATTATCCATATGATGTCAGAATGCCTAATAGAATTAGAATGTTATGAGATGTCAATTAATAAAGATTATATAATGACAACGTCTGCACCGAACTACTTGAATTATGCATAATTTCTACCGCAACGCAAAATTTCTTTTATCCTGCCCATCCATTAAAGGCTGTCCAGAAGACGCTGGATACGAGGTTATTTTTGCAGGCCGCTCAAATGCAGGCAAATCTAGTGCAATTAATACGCTCACAGAACAAAAAAAGTTAGCAAAAGTTAGTAGGACTCCAGGAAGAACCCAGCACTTAGTATTCTTTGAGCTTGATAAAGATCGAAGACTTGTGGATTTACCTGGCTACGGGTATGCCAAGGTGCCAGATTCTGTAAAACAAAACTGGCATAAAAATATGAGTGAGTATTTTGATAGCAGAAAGTGTATGAAGGCTGCAATACTAGTAATGGATTGTCGCCACCCATTAAAGCCCTTTGATCAAATGATGCTTGAGTGGTCTATTACCAATAATGTGCCTACAAATATTCTACTAACAAAATCCGACAAGCTAAAAAAGGGAGCTGCAAGCTCAGCCAAACTTGCCGTCTTGAAGGCGACCAAAGATTATCCATCGATAAGTGTTCAACTTTTTTCATCTCTAAAAAAAGAGGGAGTGCCTGAGCTTTGTGGTTATCTAGATAAAATATTTGAAATAAATAATGAGAGTTAGCTTAGACCTCTCTTTAATTAAAGCTAACGATACAATTATTGTAGCAAACAATCGCCAAGTTTTAGCAATCAAAAAATCAATATCTGAACTCAAAGGCACCTCAAGAATGCCCAAAGTGTCTTCTTATAAATCTTGGCTTGAGGGCTACTGGAATCAAAATAACCCATCAAGGAGTACTCGCTTATTAACTCAATTTGAATTAAGATTTTTATTAAAAGAAATTAGTAAAGATGAGGTGACAAGTAATCCTGAAACATTTATTGATGAGTTAATTAAAAGCTACACAATTTGCAAAACTTACTTTATAGAAATATCCGAACTATCTAGCTTTGGCGCTAGTCCGCCTAGACTCTTTATAGACTGGATAAGAAAATATGATAAGTTCAAAAAAGATCACAATTGCATTGACCATTCAGACCTCTTCAGCGACTCTCTTGAATCTCTTAAAGTTCACAATAAAAATGGAAAATATTATTGTTATGGCTTCAATGAGCCAACGCCTGAACAACAAAAACTTTTTGAAATATTAGAATGTATTCCTTTATTGCAAAAAAATGAAAATACTAATATTCCTGCTTATTCCTTCATTGACCAAGAGACTGAGTTAAAAACAATAGCAAAATGGGCAAAAGAGATTAGTATAAAAAATCCAGATAAAAAAATTGGAATTGTTATCCCAAATCTAAAAGAATTACAGCATATTGTAAAAACCACTTTTGACCTTGAGTTTGCTTCAACCCTAATCGAGACTCATCAAAAGCCATACAACATTTCTCTTGGCATACCGCTTGGACAATACCCACTCATTCAACATCTTTTCTCTGTTTTAAAAATTTCAACTCAATTTATGAGGGGTTGTATTGATCATGAATTGTTGATCAAAGTAGTTACTTCGCCTTATATTAAAGATGCCAGCAAGGAGTTAGATGCTCGAGCGTTGTTAGTTAATAAAGTTTTGAAAATTGGCGCATCAGAAAGCAAGGTTAATAAAATTATTTCTTTATTAGATAGTTGTCCGTCTCTTAAAGAAATTTTTATAGGCATAAATACAGTCAATATCTCTAAAACTACATCTCTTGATGGCGCTCTAAACTCTATTCACTTATTGCTTACTTATTGGGGCTTTACATCAGATAGAATTCTATCAAGCAGTGAATATCAAATATTTGAAAAGTATCAAATTGAAAGTTTAATTCTAAATAAGTTATCCATTTTCTATAAAAAATCAAACCTATTTGATGCCTTAGAGATCTTAAGCGCTCATATAAATGCTGTTATTTTTCAACCAAAAAGTGGCCTATCAAATATCCATATATTGGGCTCTCTTGAGGCAGAAGGTATATTTTTTGATCATGCATGGGTATCCAGCATGACAAGTAACTTCCTTCCAGGAAGAATAAAAATGCCATTATTTATTCCACAAAAAACTGCAATAGAATATAAGCTGCCGAACTCAAGCTTTCTACTAGTCGCCAAAGAAAGCAAAAAAACTTTAGAAAACTTAAATAATTTAAGTTTTGATACTACATACAGCTATCCAAAAAACTCAAGTAATCGGGAGGAACTTCCTACACCCTATTTAGACTTTGATGATTATCTCTATGAAGATCTATCTGAAGAGTTATCCAGAGAAATGGAGTATTTTAAAGATTTCAGCGCCCCTAAAATTGATGAACCCTCTATAAAAAAAGGCGTTAAAACTCTTCAAGATCAGATGAGTTGTGGGTTTAAAGGATTTGCAAGCCGCCTTAGTATCGACAATTTTGATGAGCCACATATTGGAATAAGCCGCCTTGAGCAGGGCAATTTAATACATAAAATCTTGGAAACTTTCTTCAATGAAACTCCTACTAGCACTAAATTATTACAGCTTTCTGACAATGAGCTGACACACTTGATAGAGAAACATACTGAGTCTGCAATTTTAAAAACGCCCCAATCAAACTTTAAGGTAAATGAAAAAAATAGACTATTAAGAATTATTCATGAATATGTTAATCTTGAGAGAAAGCGAGATTACTTTGAAGTAGTAGAAACGGAATCAGCATCTGAAGTTAATATTGAGGGCTTGAAGTTTTCAACTCGTATTGATCGTATGGATCAAATGGCTTCTGGCACAAAACTCATCATTGATTATAAAACTGGAAAAAATATTAAAGCAAGCCATCTCACTGGAGATCCTTTAAAGGAGGCTCAGCTTCCTATTTACGCAATAACGAATTCAGTTGATGGAATCTCATTTGCAACTATTAACTCTAACAATTGTGAGTTTAAGGCAATAACAAAGAATAAATTTGAACTTCCAATAAGTAAACAGGCGAGTAATAAAATGCCAGATTGGGACAGTCAATTGACTGAATGGAAATCAAGCTTAATCTCAGCTAGCCAAAATTTTCAGTCAGGCGTTGCTAGCGTCTTGCCTGCAAAAAATGCTTGCGACTACTGTAATTATGACCTACTCTGTAGAATCGATAAATCTAGTAATAATCGATAGTCTTTCTTGAGCTATCTCTTGTGCAATATTGATATTAGCAAGTTTCGATATCTGAATTGATTTAAGAAGCTCAAGTAATTTACTTATTGGCTTTGTATTTATATCTGAGAAATAAA
>CAJXOB010000006.1 GCA_913057955.1 uncultured Gammaproteobacteria bacterium
CCAGGTGACAATGTTAAGATGACAATTGAGTTACTTGCTCCGATTGCAATGGAAGAAGGATTAAGATTTGCAATTAGAGAAGGTGGACGCACAGTAGGTGCTGGAGTCGTCTCGAAAATTACGAGTTAAAAAGATAGTTTAGTAAGTGGTTGCTTATTTATGAGTGGCCACTTTTTAGGGTTTGATATTTAGGCAAGTGGCTCAATTGGTAGAGTAGTGGTCTCCAAAACCATTGGTTGGGGGTTCGAGTCCCTCCTTGCCTGCCAAATTAAAGGATATGTGTGGCTAAACAAATAGAAAATTTAAAGAGTGGTTCTGATCAGTGGAAAACTATCTTAGCGATTTTAATTGTAGTTGCTGGGCTTGCTTTATATTATATGAATCCTTTAGGATTTAATGCGCTTACCAAAGTTTTAGTAACACTTGTAGTTTTTGCAGTAGCGGTCATGGTTTTTGTGAAATCTAATCAAGGTGATCGATTTGTTCATTTTTTGAAAGAGACTCGAATTGAGCTTCGAAAGGTTGTTTGGCCAACTCGTGAAGAAACAATCAAAACAACTGGAATCATTATGGTTGCAGTAGTTATAGTTGCAATTTTTCTATGGATTGTTGATGCATTCTTTACTTGGGGTGTTCAATCAATTTCGTCAATTAACATTTTTTAAGTAAAGGATTATCATGTCTAAGAATTGGTTTGTAATCCACGCTAGAAGCGGCTATGAAGCGAAAGTTAAAATAGCTATTGAAGAAGCTGTTACAAGGGAAGGTATTGAAGATTTAGTAGAAGAGATTCTTATTCCAACTGAGCAAGTAGTTGAGCTAAAAGGTGGAAAGAAAAAAGAAACTGAGCGTAAATTTTTCCCAGGCTATATGCTAATAAAGATGGAACTTACTGAGCCTAGCTGGTTACTAGTTAAGAATACTAATAATGTTATTGGGTTTATAGGTGGTTCATCTGGAAAGCCTTCCCCAATAACTCAGAGAGAAGTAGATAGAATTTTTGCACGCGTTCAAGAAGGCGCTGATAAGCCGAAGCCTAAGGTTGCATTTCAACCAGGCGAGGAAGTTTTGGTTACCGATGGCCCGTTTAATGAATTTAATGGAACAGTTGAAAGTGTAAATTATGAAAAGAGTTTGCTGACAGTGGAGGTTTTAATTTTTGGACGAACTACTGCAGTTGAATTAGAGTTTTCTCAAGTAGAGAAGACATAAATCAGTCGCTAGGCGACTGAGATTGTTAACGGGGAGCTTAAAAGCGTTTGAACCCATAGGAGAGAGAAAATGGCAAAAAAAATTGAGTCATATATTAAGTTGCAGGTTCCTGCAGCAGAGGCGAATCCATCGCCACCGGTTGGCCCAGCACTTGGCCAACATGGCGTAAACATTATGGATTTCTGTAAGGCATTTAATGCTCAAACACAAGAGCTTGATAAAGGTATGCCTGTCCCAGTAATTATTACTGTTTATAGTGATCGTAGTTTTACATTTATAACTAAAACACCTCCCGCAGCAGTTTTACTTCTGAAGGTTACAGGTATTGCTAAAGGAAGCGGTGAGCCCCACCTTAATAAGGTTGGCACAGTTACTCGTGCGCAATTAGAAGAGGTTGCGAACATAAAAATGAAAGACTTAAATGCAAATGATTTGGATGCAGCGGTTAAAATTGTTGCGGGCACTGCTCGCTCAATGGGTATTGTGGTGGAGGGTTAATGATGGCTAATTTATCAAAAAATCAAAAAGCAAGCGCTTTAAAAATTAAAGAAGGTACTAAATACGCAATTACTGAAGCTTTAACATTAGTGAAAGAGTGTGCTTCAGCCAAGTTTGATGAATCAGTCGATGTTAGTATCAACTTAGGTATTGATACTAAAAAATCAGACCAAAATGTACGTGGGGCAGTTGTTCTTCCTAATGGAACTGGAAAAGTTGTTCGTGTGGCAGTTTTTACTCAAGGTGATAATGTCCAAAAAGCAACTGATGCAGGTGCTGACATTGTAGGCATGGATGATCTAATGAAAAGCATGCAAGATGGAGATTTAAATTATGATGTTGTTATTGCATCTCCAGATGCTATGGGTGTTGTTGGAAGATTGGGCCAAGTTCTTGGACCACGCGGATTAATGCCAAACCCAAAAGTTGGAACTGTAACACCTGACGTTGCTACTGCAGTAAAAAATGCAAAAGCAGGCCAAGTTCGTTACCGTGCCGATAAGGCAGGAATAGTTCATGCTGGTATTGGAAAAGCCTCTTTTGAAGTAAAAGCATTAGAAGAGAATATTGTTGCACTTATTGATGCGATTAAAAAAGCTAAACCAAGTTCAGCAAAGGGTATTTATATTAAAAAAGTAAGCGTTTCATCAACTATGGGTCCAGGCCTTGGTGTTGATGGTGCAAGTGTAGACATTTAATTAGATTTGAATACTAATAAATAAATATTTATTAGTTTAGGAATTCTTTGGGCGACAAGGTAGCTTGTTCTGCCTCAAAGACCATAGGTGTGATAGATTGCTTGCAATTTATTGCTTAATAAATTGATTCTTCAATTTGCCTATGTAGAGGGTATGGAAATACCTTGTGGCGAAAGTTATAATTTTATAGCTTTCATTTTTTAATTGTTCAGGAGAGATTATGGCTCTAAGTCTTGAAGCAAAAAAAGCAGTTGTCGAACAGGTTAATGCAGTAGCTATTAGTGCTGTATCTGTCGGTGTTGCCGAGTATCGTGGATTGAATGTTGGACAAATGACTAATTTGCGGAATGCTGCTATTGATGCAGATGTTTCTTTGCGTGTTGTAAAAAATACGCTTGCAAAGAGAGCGTTAGCTGAGACAGGATGTGAATGTATTACTCCAGTTTTAAGTGGACCGGTTATCTTGGGTTTTTCTCAAGAAGATCCGGGAGCAGTAGCTCGTGTTTTCCGTGACTTCATTAAAGATAATGAAGCATTAGTTGTTAAAGGTTTGGGAGTATCCGGTGAATTTATTGATGCAGATCAATTAAAAAGAATCGCGAACCTACCAACCAAAGATCAAGCAATCAGTATGTTGATGGCGTTGATGCTTGCACCAGCTGAGAAGTTAGTTAGAACTTTAAATGAAGTTCCAACTAAGTTAACTCGTGTTGTGGCAGCTATACGTGATCAAAAACAATAATAATTATATAGAGGAGTAAATATCATGGCGAAATTAAGCAATGAAGATATTTTAAGTGCAATTGCAGATATGTCTGTAATGGATGTTGTTGAATTAGTATCAGCAATGGAAGAGAAGTTTGGAGTTTCTGCAGCAGCGGTTGCAGCAGCACCAGTAGCAGCAGCAGCAGATGCTGGCGCAGCAGTTGAAGAAAAGACTGAGTTCAATGTAATGCTAACAAGCTTTGGTGAAAAGAAAGTTGCAGTTATTAAGGCAGTTCGAACTATCACAGGGTTGGGCCTTAAAGAGGCTAAAGATCTTGTTGAAAGCGCACCTGCAGCAATTAAAGAAGGCGCATCAAAAGCGGAAGCTGATGATATTCAAAAACAGCTTGAAGAAGCTGGCGCTAGCGTAGAGCTTAAGTAATTTGTTCAATGCTATAAACCAAAATCCCCAGTAAGGGGGTTTTGGTGTTTTTCTTCAGAAGTAATTTTGAAAACAATTTATTGATTAATACGAGGCATCCATGACTTATTCATTTACAGAAAAAAAACGTATCAGAAATAATTTTGGAACAAGAGAGTCGATTCTTAAAGAGCCAGATTTATTATCTATTCAGATTAATTCATTTAATGCATTTATACAAAAAGGTGCTACTGAAAAGGAAAATATTGGTCTTCACTCTGTTTTTCATTCTGTATTTCCAATTACAGCTCTGAACGGTTATGCCGAAATTGAATATTTAGATTATGAGCTTCAAGAGCCAAAATATAATGTTAAAGAGTGTAAGCTGCGAGGAGTTACTTATGCAGCAACCTTGCAAGTTAAACTGAACTTAGTTCTTTTTGACAAAAATGGTTCTAATTTAAAGAAGAAGCGTCGTGTAAAGCAAATTATTGAAGAAAGTGTATATCTTGGTCAGCTTCCATTGATGACTGATACTGGAACTTTTGTTATTAACGGTACAGAGCGAGTAGTAGTATCTCAACTTCATCGTTCACCAGGAGTTATTTTTGAGCATGATAAAGGAAAGACTCATTCTTCTGGAAAAATATTATTCTCTTCACGTATTATTCCTTACCGTGGCTCATGGCTAGACTTTGAGTTTGATCATCACGAGCATTTGTTTGTGCGTATAGATAGAAGAAGAAAACTACCAGTGACTACATTGCTTCGAGCTATGGGGCAATCTACAAATGACATTATTGATACTTTCTTTGATCATATTGTTGTCAAATTGAAATCTAAATCATGTGACTTAGTCATCAAGCCAGAACGCTTGAAAGGAATTATTGCAGAATTTGATATCAAGGTTGGAAAAGATATTGTTGTTGAACAGGGTCGGCGTATTACTGCTAAGCATACAAAAATTCTTCAAGATGCAAAAGTAGACTCAATTAATACCCCACTTGAATACCTTAATGGAAAAGTCATTTCTTCAGATATAGTTGATACCGATACTGGTGAAATTTTATTAGCTGCAAACTCATTAATAACTGAAGAATCTATTGAAGTTTTAACTGCAACTAAGATTAAGAAAATTAATATTATTTATCTTAATGATGCTGAAAATGGTATCTATATTTCTGATACTCTGCGTCTTGATGAGTTGCAAACAGAAATTGAGGCTCGCATGTCTATCTATCATGTAATGAGACCGGGTGAACCTGCAACTGAAGACGCGGTTAATACACTTTTTTCTAATCTATTTTTTAACAATGATCGTTATGATCTTTCTCGTGTGGGACGAATGAAGTTAAATAGAAGGCTCGGTGTCGCTAGTGAAACTGGTGAGCACGTCTTAACCCATGATGATATTATTAATGTAATTAAACAGTTAATTGATATCAAAAATGGACATGATGTAGTAGATGATGTCGATACTTTAGCTAATAGAAGAGTAAGAGCTATAGGTGAGATGATTGAAAATCAATTTAGAATTGGCCTTATTCGTGTAGAAAAGGCTGTTAAAGAGGGCTTAAATCTTGCAGAAACAGACGAATTAACTCCACAAGATCTTATTAATTCTAAGCCAGTTTCGGCTGCTGTAAGAGAGTTTTTTGGCTCTTCTCAGTTGTCTCAATTTATGGACCAAGTGAATCCGTTGTCTGGTGTGACGCATAAACGACGCATATCAGCCTTAGGGCCAGGTGGCTTAACAAGAGAACGTGCTGGCTTTGAAGTCCGTGATGTTCACCCATCTCATTACGGGAGATTATGCCCCATTGAAACCCCTGAAGGGCCAAATATTGGTTTAATTAACACTTTGGCGGTATATGCAAGAACAAATGACTACGGTTTTTTAGAAACTCCTTATCAAATAGTTAAGAAAGGACAAGTCACTAAAGAAATTGTATACGTTTCAGCAATCGATGAAATTGATCACACTATTGCTCAAGCCAACTCTAAAGTGGATGGCAAAGGTTACTTGGTGGACGATCTTGTTTCAGGAAGACATAAAAATGAATTTGTACTGGTAGGCAAGTCTGAAGTAACGCTTATTGATATTGACTCAAAGCAAATATCATCTGTAGCTGCATCACTTATACCATTTCTAGAGCATGATGATGCTAACCGTGCATTAATGGGATCAAATATGCAGCGTCAAGCTGTTCCTGTACTTCGAGCTGAAAAGCCTTTGGTTGGAACAGGTATTGAACGAGTTGTTGCAACGGATTCACGTGTCTGCGTTGTTGCAAACCATGATGGTGTTGTAGAAACAGTAGATGCTTCAAGAATAGTAATTCGAGTCGATGCTAAGCAAGCAAAAGCTGGTGAGCTTGGTGTTGATATTTATAGTTTGGTGAAATATTCTCGTTCCAATCAAAATACTTGTATCAATCAAAAGCCACTTGTCCAACCGGGCGATAAGATTGTTGCTGGTGATGTCTTGGCAGATGGACCTTCTACTGATCTAGGTGAGCTTGCCCTTGGTCAAAATATGATGATTGCATTTATGCCTTGGAATGGATATAACTTTGAAGATTCAATACTAATATCAGAGAAAGTAGTGCAGGAGGATCGTTATACTTCAATTCACATTGAAGAACTGACAGCCTATGCTAGAGATACAAAACTTGGAACTGAAGAAGTCACAGCAGATATTCCTAATGTAAGTGAATCTGCGTTATCAAAGCTTGATGATGTGGGTATTGTATATGTTGGTGCTCGTGTTAAGGGCGGCGATATTCTAGTTGGAAAAGTAACTCCAAAAAGTGAAACAGTTCTTTCTCCAGAAGAGAAATTATTGCGTGCTATTTTTGGAGAAAAAGCTAACAATGTGAAAGATACTTCTCTAAGAATGGGTGCCTCAAAATCAGGTGTTGTTATTGACGTTCAGATATTCACTAAAGATCGAGTTGCAAAAGATTCTCGTGCATTGGTTATTGATGAAGAGCGTTTAGAGAGTATTAAAAAAGATATTGATGATGAGTTCGGAATAATTGATGGAGACATCTTTCGCCGTATTCGTTTAAAACTTTCTGGAAATATCTCGACTAGTAATATAGGTAATATTAAGAGTGGAGATAAACTAACTTCTAAGGATTTAAAGTCATTAGAAAATAGTGAGTTAGCAAAATTAAAAGTTAAGGATGCAGCTATCAATAAAGAAGTTGTCTCACTTGTTAAGCAGTCAAAAGCAAAAGAGGAAGAGTTTGAAATTTTTTATGAGCAAGAGAGTGCAAAAATTAAAGAAGGCGCTGAATTGCCACCAGGAGTTCAAAAGATGGTTAAGGTTTATGTGGCAACACGTAAAACACTCCAGGTTGGCGACAAGATGGCTGGACGACACGGTAACAAAGGTGTCATCTCTCGCGTATCTCCAGTTGAAGACATGCCTCATCTGGCAGATGGTACGCCAGTAGATGTTGTTCTTAACCCACTTGGTGTTCCGTCACGTATGAATGTTGGCCAGGTACTTGAGGTTCACTTAGGCTGGGCTGCTAAAGGTCTGGGGTTTAAGATTGGTAATTTGTTAGATGAACATCGCAAAGACACTATTAAGAAAATTCGCTCAATGCTTGATTCTATTTACAATAGCTATGGAAAGTCTGAAGACTTAAAGTCTTTTAGCGATGATGAGATATTAGAATTAGCAAACAATCTTCGCTCTGGTGTGCCAATGGCAACACCTGTGTTTGATGGAATTAAAGAGGAAGATATTAAATCTTTACTCAAGATGGCTGATTTACCAGAAAGTGGTCAAATACAGTTATTTGATGGACGAACTGGTGACTCATTTGACCGGGATATAACAGTTGGTTATATGCACATGCTTAAGCTTAATCATTTAGTTGACGATAAAATGCATGCTCGCTCGACAGGTCCATACTCTTTAGTTACTCAGCAACCATTGAGTGGTAAGGCACAATTTGGTGGTCAAAGGTTTGGTGAAATGGAAGTTTGGGCGTTAGAAGCATATGGCGCAGCATACACACTTCGAGAAATGTTAACGGTTAAGTCTGATGATGTTACTGGAAGAGCAAAAATGTATAAAAATATAGTAGACGGTGAGAATCGTACTGAGTCGGTAATGCCAGAGTCGTTTAATGTTCTAGTGAAAGAAATTCGATCTCTAGGTATTGATACTGAACTTGAACAACATTAAATTAGGAGAATCACTTGAAAGATTTATTACAAATTTTAAAACAGCAAAATAAAGAACAAGATTTTGATGCAATAAGAGTTGGTTTAGCTTCCCCTGAGAAAATTCGTTCATGGTCATTTGGTGAAGTAAAAAAACCTGAAACTATTAACTATAGAACTTTCAAACCTGAAAGAGAAGGGTTATTTTGTGCCAAAATTTTTGGCCCAATGAAAGACTTTGAGTGCTTATGCGGTAAATATAAGCGTATGAAATTTAGAAATGTAGTTTGTGAAAAATGTGGCGTTGAGGTTACTCTTTCTAAAGTAAGACGTGAAAGAATGGGTCATATTGAGCTTGCTGCTCCAGTTGCGCATATTTGGTATCTAAAGTCACTGCCATCTAGATTAGGGTTGCTTATGGATATGACCTTAAAAGATATTGAAAGAGTTCTTTATTTTGAAGCCTTTCTAGTGACTGATCCAGGAAGCACGCCTTTAATTAAAAAGCAACTCCTTACTGAAGAGATGTATTTTGATGCTTTAGATCAGTATGGAGATGATGAGTTTGTCGCAAAGATGGGGGCAGAAGCCATGCAGGATGTTCTTGCGGAAATGCAACTTGAAAAAGAAGCGGCAAATTTGAGAGAAGATGCTCTAAATACTAAATCTCAAACTAAACTTAAGAAAATTAATAAACGCCTAAAGTTAGTTGATTCATTAATAAAGTCTGGAAATAAGCCTGAATGGATGGTGTTAAATGTGCTTCCTATTCTTCCACCAGATCTAAGGCCTTTGGTACCTCTAGATGGAGGTCGGTTTGCAACATCTGATTTAAATGATTTATATCGCCGAGTTATTAATAGAAATAACCGTCTTGGTAGGTTGTTAGAGCTTGATGCTCCAGAAATTATTGTTAGAAATGAAAAGCGAATGCTTCAAGAAGCTGTTGACTCTTTAATTGACAACGGCCGTCGTGGACGTGCTGTAATGGGTAATAACAGACGACCTCTGAAGTCAATTGCAGATATGATTAAGGGAAAGCAAGGGCGATTTCGTCAAAACTTACTTGGAAAAAGAGTTGACTACTCTGGACGATCAGTAATTGTTTGTGGTCCATATTTAAAGCTTCATCAGTGTGGATTGCCTAAGAAGATGGCTTTAGAGCTTTTTAAACCTTTTATTTATAATCGCCTTCAGGCTAATGGATTGGCTTCAACTATTAAAGCTGCAAAAAAAATGGTTGAAAGCGAAATTCCTGAAGTTTGGGATATTTTGGAAAAAGTAGTTCATCAGCATCCAGTTTTATTAAATCGTGCCCCTACTCTTCATAGGCTTGGTATTCAAGCATTTGAACCACTTTTAATTGAAGGTAAGGCAATTCAACTTCATCCCCTAGTTTGTACTGCATTTAATGCAGACTTTGATGGTGATCAGATGGCTGTTCACGTCCCCCTTTCAGAAGAAGCTCAATTAGAGGCAAGAACTCTAATGTTGGCATCAAATAACATTCTTCATTTGGCGAGTGGCGACCCAATAATTATTCCATCTCAAGATGTAATCTTGGGTCTTTACTATATGACTCGAGAAATGGTTAATCAGCAGGGTGAAGGTATGATTTTTGCCAATACTAACGAGGCACTTTCTGCCTATGATGCCAAGCTAGTAAGTCTGCATGCGAAAATTAAATTAAGAGTGCAGGATTATGAAAAAGGAGGCTCTGGTTATACTCCAACAAGTACTCGGATAGTTGACACTACAATCGGTAGGGCTATTTTTTCTAGGATTTTGCCTAAAGGCTTGTCATTTGATCTAATTAATGAAGCTTTAACTAAAAAAGTGGTTTCAAATTTAATTCATGTCTGTTATAGATCTCAGGAGCTTAAGGAGACTGTAATTTTTGCGGATCAGATGATGTACATGGGCTTTGAATACTCAACTAAATCAGGCATCTCATTTTGTTCAAATGATATGATTATTCCTAGCGAAAAAGCTGAGATGATTGAAAAGGCTAACGCCCAAGTTAAAGACGTTCAGCAACAATTTGCTTCTGGTGTTGTTACAAATGGTGAGCGATATAATAAAGTTATTGATATTTGGTCAAGAACTTCAGAAGAAGTTGCTAAAGCGATGATGGATAAAGTAGGCTATGAAGATATAACTGATGCTGAAGGAAATACAGAAAAGAAACCATCATTTAACTCAATCTATATGATGGCAGATTCAGGCGCTAGAGGCTCTCCTGCGCAGATACGTCAGTTAGCAGGAATGCGTGGTCTAATGGCAAAACCAGATGGATCAATTATTGAGACTCCTATTACAAGTAATTTCCGTGAAGGTCTTAATAATATGCAGTACTTTATTTCAACGCATGGAGCTCGAAAAGGTTTAGCTGATACAGCATTAAAAACTGCTAACTCGGGCTATTTAACTCGTAGACTAGTTGATGTAGGTCAAGATCTAGTTGTAACTGAAGAAGATTGCGGCACTAAAAATGGCCTGGTAATGAAGTCAGTTATTGATGGTGGAAATGTAGTTCAAACATTAGGAACTGCAGTACTTGGCAGAGTTATCTCTGAAGATATATTAGTGCCAAATACAAAAAAAGTCTTTTTAGAAAAAGATCATTTAATTACATTGGATGACTCAGATAAGATTAATGAATTAGGCATAGAGTTTATTCAAGTGCGTTCAGCAATTACTTGCGAGTTATCTTATGGTGTTTGCGCATCTTGTTATGGAAATGATATGGCAAGGGGTCATAAGATTGGAGTGGGCGAAGCTGTTGGTGTTATTGCGGCTCAATCAATTGGAGAGCCAGGAACACAGCTAACAATGCGTACTTTTCATATTGGAGGTGCAGCAAGTTCATCTACAGCAGTTAATAGTATTAATATCAATACTGATGGTATTGTTCATTTTGAAAATATGAAGTCTATTAAAAATGCTAATGGTGATTTTGTAGTTGTTTCAAGATCTTCTGAAGCTTCTATTAGAAATGAGTTAGGCCAGGTAAAAGAACGCTATAAACTGCCTTATGGAGCTATCGTTCACTTTAAAGATGGCGGAAAGGTGAAGGCTAAAGATAAGATTGCTGATTGGGACCCGCATACTCATCCAATCATAGCTGAAAATTCTGGAAGAGTTTCGTTCATAGACTTTAGGGAAGGCTTAACAGCTGTTAAAAATTCAGATCCATTGACTGGCTTAATATTCTGGGAAATAATTGAAGAGGCGGAAAGAACTTCAGCGGCAAAAGACATGAAGCCAATGATTCAATTGGTTGATAAAAAAGATAAAAAATCTATATTGTCGACGCACTACTTGCCATCTGGAGTTAAAATAAACTTAGAGGATGGTCAGCTTATTGCTGCAGGATCAATACTTGCGAAGATTCCTAAAGCTGTTTCAAAAACAAGTGATATTACTGGTGGCTTGCCACGAGTTGCGGACTTGTTTGAAGCTCGTAAAGCTAAAGATCATGCAATTCTAGCAGAAACTGCGGGCGTAATTAGTTTTGGAAGCCCTACAAAATCAAAAGTTCGCATGCTTATTACGAGTGATGAAGGCGATGTAACTGAGATGATGATTCATCATTGGAGGGCAATTAATGTATTCGATGGTGAAACTGTTGAAAAAGGTGATGTGATCTCAGATGGACCATACAACCCGCATGATATTCTTCGTTTACTAGGTGTTGAAGCTTTAGCTAACTATATGGTTAGAGAGGTTCAAAATGTTTATCGACTTCAAGGTGTTAAGATTTCTGATAAGCATATTGAAGTAGTTGTTAAACAAATGCTTAGAAAAGTGGAAATTATTGATAATGGAGACTCTCATTATGTAAATGGAGAGACTGCTGAATTTGTTCACGTTGTAGAGAAAAATAAGCAGTTAAAGGCGCAAAAGAAAGATGAAATTGTATTCCAAAGATTGTTAATGGGTATTACAAAGGCATCATTATCTACTGAGTCGTTTATTTCTGCTGCCTCTTTCCAAGAGACTACAAGAGTTCTTACTGAAGCCTCAATAACTGGAAGAGTGGATGATCTTAGAGGACTTAAAGAGAATGTAATTGTAGGAAGGCTAATTCCTGCAGGAACAGGCTTTAAACACCATCAGGAAAAGAGAAGAAAACGTATAGATGCCTCATTTATGCAAATGAATGATGCTGAGCAAGAACTTTCTGCCCAGTTGAGTGAAGTTGAGGTTGAAGCGAAAGAGTCATAAGGTTAAATATAAAGTAAGGGCATTTCAATTTAGTTTTCTAAAATGAAATGCCTTTTTTTTATTTTTTTCATAATTACTATGATCTCATGCTTGAAAGTCACATGATGAATTACTAATCGAAAGATTTCATAATCTGGGTAATGATAAAATATACCCATGAAAAAGTCACAATTCAATAATCTTGTTAATGAAGGTTTTAATCACATACCTCTTTCTAGGGAAGTTGTTGTTGATACAGCAACTCCTTTAGCTCTTTATCTCAAGCTTGCTAATAATCCATATAGCTATTTTTTAGAGTCAGTTCAAGGTGGTGAAAAATGGGGGCGGTATTCATTTATTGGGTTGGCTTCTGAAACAGTCATTAAAGTGAATAACTATAAAATTCGAATTGAAAAAAATGGAAAATTAATTCAGGAACATGAAGTAGAAGACCCGCTTGTTTGGATTGAAGAGTATCAAAATCAATTTAAAGTTCCACAGCTAGACAACCTGCCAGATTTTAATGGTGGATTTGTTGGATATTTCGGGTATGAAATAGTTCGTTATATCGAACCAAAACTAGCACATATTAATAAAACTGACGAGCTAAATGTTCCAGATATTTTATTGATGGTCTCAAATAATCTTTTGGTTGTTGATAATCTAACTAGCAAGGTACATATAATTACTCATGTTAACCCTTGCGAAGATTCATTCGAAGGTGGCCTGTCGAAACTTAACCTAATAGAGAAAAATATTAAGAAGTCATTTGATTATCCATCTACCCCTTCCGAAAAAATTAAGTCAGAAGATTTTGTGTCAAGTTTTGGAAAGGAAAATTACATAAGCGCTGTTAAAAAAGTTCAAAAATATATTAAAGCTGGCGATGTTATGCAAGTAGTGCCATCACAGCGATTAAGCTGCATTTTTAAATCTAATCCTGTTGAATTGTACCGACAATTAAGGATACTTAATCCTTCGCCTTACATGTATTTTCTCAATTTAGATGATTTTGCTATAGTTGGCTCTTCTCCTGAAATATTAACTCGTGTGGATAACAATAATATTGCAACCATAAGGCCTATAGCTGGAACTAGATCGAGAGGAAAATCAGAGCAAGAAGATCTAAATCTTGAAAAAGATCTTTTGTCAGATGAAAAAGAAATTGCAGAGCATTTAATGTTGATTGATCTTGGCAGGAATGATTTAGGACGAATTGCCAAAACAGGAAGCGTAACTCTTACGGATAAAATGTTTATAGAGCGATATTCCCATGTTATGCATATCGTTTCAAATGTGGAGTGTGAACTAAAAGATAACATGAGCTCTATTGATGTATTAAAGGCTACTTTTCCAGCAGGCACCTTAAGTGGCGCACCAAAAGTTAGAGCAATGGAAATTATTGATGAAATTGAGGATTTAAAGCGTAATATCTATTCTGGTGCTATTGGTAATTTATCATGGCACGGCGGAATGGATCTTGCAATTGCTATTAGAACAGCTGTTATTAAAGATCAACGACTCTATATACAAGCTGGAGCAGGAATTGTTTATGACTCTTTGCCAGAAATGGAGTGGCAAGAAACAATGGACAAAGCACAAGCTTTAATTAAGGCGGCTCAAAATATCTAGCTCATTCTTGATTCATTTTTTATAATTGAATTTTAGATATATAATTTTCAAAATGCTGAAAGTTAGTATTGAAATTGTTTGTAAAATGAATGAATAAACTTAAATTTTTTTCCTATAAATGAGCTCTGTGGATTTTGTTCATCTTCAATGTCAAAGCGAATATTCTGTAAAGAATAGCTTAGTTCGTGTCTCAAAGCTCATAGATAGTGTTAAAGAGGCAGGCATGATGAGCGTCGCACTGACTGATGATATGAGTCTTTTTTCTGCGATTAAATTTTATCAAAAAGCAACTTCTGCAGGCATTAAGCCAATTATTGGTGCAAAAATATCTGTAGATTTTGACTTAGGACATTATGATGTACTTTTGCTTTGTCAAAATCACGAAGGCTATCTAAATCTTTCTGAACTTATTTCTAAAGCCTACCTTAACGAACAGGGAATTTCAATTGTTAGTGTTACAGAAGATCAATTGGCTTCTCATCAAAAAGGTTTGTTAATGATTTCTTCGCCAATTAGCTCAGATATATCTCAACTACTTTTGTCAGGTGAGTTCCAGCTTGCAGAGGATAAAGCCAAATATTGGAAATCTATTTTTAATGATAGATATTATATCTCTGCTCAAAGAACTGATAGACATTCAGATGAAAGCCTTCTTAATCTTACTATTGAATTGGGTTTGAAGGGAGATATTCCAGTTGTTGCGACTAATGATGTCCAGTTTTTAAAGAAAAGTGATTTTGATGCTCACGAGGCTAGAATTTGCATTGCTGAAGGAGCATTACTAGATGATACTAGAAGATTAAAATTTTTTAGTGACAGTCAATACTTAAAGACTGCTGATGAAATGTCAGAGTTATTTAAAGACTATCCTCAGCTTATAGAAAATGCAACTGAAGTGGCCAAAAGGTGTAACTTGCATTTTAAATTATTTGAAAAGAATTACCTTCCAGCCTTTCCAACTCCAAAAGGTAAGTTAATTGCTGAATTTTTTAGTGAAGAGTCAAATAAAGGCCTCCAAGCTAGACTTATAGGCCTCGATGTAGACGAAGAAAGTTATTTTGAAAGGTTAAATTTTGAATTATCAGTTATTTTAGAAATGGATTTTCCTGGTTACTTTTTAATCGTCTCTGATTTTATAAGATGGGCTAAAGAAAATGGAATTCCAGTTGGGCCTGGCAGAGGTTCAGGTGCTGGCTCTCTTGTCGCCTGGGCGCTTTCTATTACAAATGTAGACCCAATTCAGCATGATCTTTTATTTGAGCGTTTTTTGAACCCAGAGCGAATTTCTATGCCTGATTTTGATATTGATTTTTGTACAGATCGTCGAGATGAAGTTATTGCATATGTTTCTAATAAGTATGGCTCCGAGAAGGTGTCACAAATCATTACTTATGGCACTATGGCAGCAAAGGGAGTAGTAAGAGATGTAGGTAGAGTATTGGGGCACCCTTACGGCTTTAGTGATCAGATCTCTAAGATGATTCCAAATGAATTAAAAATGACGTTAGGCAAGGCCTTAGAAGACTCAAATGAGTTGAAAGCTAGATATGATTCTGAAGAAAGCGTTTCAACATTGATTGATTTATCCCAAGATTTAGAAGGTCTTATTAGAAATGTTGGCACCCATGCAGGCGGCGTTGTTATTGCGCCAAGTAAAATTAGTGATTTTTGTCCAATTTATAAAGGATCTGACGAGTCAGATGTTGTTGTATCTCAATTTGATAAAGACGATGTCGAGGCTGTAGGGTTAGTTAAATTTGACTTTTTGGGGTTATCAAACCTAACTGTAATAGATAAAGCCGTAAAAATCATAGCCAAAAAAGGCTTAAGTGATGGTTTGATTGATATAGATAAACTTAGTCTTGATGATCCTAAAGTATTTAAGTTGCTTCAAGACTGTAACACTACAGGGGTTTTCCAGCTTGAATCGGATGGAATGCGTGGCTATTTAAAAAAGCTTAAACCTGATTCTTTTGAAGATATTGTTGCCATGCTTGCTCTATATAGACCTGGCCCATTAGATGCTGGGATGGTAGATGACTATATACAGGTGAAACATGGTGCAAAAGTAAGGTATCCGCATGAGATGTTAGAGGAAATTTTAAGACCGACAAACGGAGTATTTCTTTATCAAGAGCAAGTAATGAAATCTGCTCAAGTTATGGCTGGATACTCTTTGGGTGGGGCAGATATTTTACGGCGCGCGATGGGCAAGAAAAAAGTTGAAGAAATGGAGCAGCAGCGTGAAGTATTTATAAAAGGGGCTGCTGAAAAAAATATAGAAGAGAGTAAGGCAAATGAAATTTTTGACCTAATTGATAAGTTTTCAGGATATGGGTTTAATAAGTCTCACTCTGTAGCATATGCTTACATCTCATATCAGACAGCTTGGTTAAAGGCTCACTATCCAGCACCATTTATGGCTGCTGTGTTGTCAGGAGGAATTGACGACACTGACCGTGTCGCATTTACTGTTAGTGAGACTAAGAAAAATGGTGTTATAGTTATGGCGCCAGATATTAATCAATCTGAATATGAATTCAGTATCACTGATAATAAGACTATAGTATATGGCCTAGGCGCTATCAAAGGGGTTGGAGAGGCTCTTGTTAAAGAGATAGTTTTAGAGAGAGAAAAAAATGGATACTATTCTGATATTTTTGATTTGTGTTTCAGAATAGAAAAAAAGTTTTTAAACCGAAGAGCTATTGAAGCTCTAATTTATAGTGGAGCTTTTGATTTGTTTGATATAAAAAGAGCTACATTAATTGCAACTTACCCAAGAGCTGTTAGACAGGCAGAGCAAAGACAAAGTGATTCATCAAAAGGACAAAATAGTCTTTTTTCAGAAGTTGATAGCCATACTGAATATGAAAAAAATTATATAAAAGGGGAATTTTTATCATTTAAAAATGTAATGAAATTTGAAAAAAATGTAATGGGGTATTACCTGGATCGTCATCCAACAGATTGGTATAAATCGGATTTAAAATCAATAGTATGTTCGTTACCAAAAGATATCGTATTTAGAAATAATCGAGAAGTCAGAGTTCTTTCATTAATTTCTGACATTGTGTATAGAAATACCAGAAAAGGACAAATGGCTAGTTTAACTATTGAAGATGGAGAGAAAAGAATCAATGCAGTTGTATTTGCACAAAAACTTGCAGAAAATAGCGAGCATATATTATTAGATGAAGTTGTTGTAGTGTCTGGAAAAGTTAATAAGGATTTCAGAGAGCAGTGGCAGGTTGTAGTAGACCGAATAGATCCAGTGGATAAGGTGCAAATAAAATATGCTAAATGTCTCAAAATTAAACTAACTGAAAAAAACAAAAATGAGTATATAAGATTGTGTGAATTATTAAAGAAATATCAAGGTAAGTGTCCTGTGATTATTGAGTATCAGTCCACGAATTCATCTGGAAATATTCCTCTTTCTAAGGAATTTGACGTTTCATTGAATCGAGAATTTCTGGATGAAATTGAGAGAAAATTTGGTAATGGAAAATATAAAATTCAATATTAAATAAAAACTGCAATCATCTTTAATTAGAGGCATAAAGGGCTGTATTAAAGCCTTAATAAAGATAAATTTATTGTAAGATTTAAATGCACTATTTATATTAAATGCAGCCAAAAATAAATATTTTAATCAGCGCTTGGATAGATGGGAAAATTTTAGTATTTAGCCTTCAAAGCCCACTCCATAAGGAAAATTCTTCAAAAGTTATCCGCGAATTAAGAATTAAGTAAATTACCTTCTTAAGTTGAAATAATTTCATAAATTGAAAAAAATATAAGTCACTGATTTATAACAAAAAAATTGATGTGATTATTTATTAACCAAAACCATAGAATTTGTTAGTCTAAAGCTTGATTTATGCCTAAATTTTGAGATATCAACAGAGTTATCCACAGTTTTGTGGGTAAGTCGGATAGCCCTTGATTTATAAGCATTTATAGCAATTAGAAAAAATATTTTGTAACTTTTTTTATTATTTTTTCTGCAATAATTTGTTTACTATTTATATCTATTTTCTCAGTTTTTTCTTGTGATATAAAGTGAACCTCATTCTCATCTGAATTCAGTCCAATTTCAGTGTTCGAAATGTCATTTAAGATTATGGCATCACATTTCTTGATCTCTAGCTTAGCTGATGCATTGGCTATAAAATTTTCAGTTTCAGCTGCAAACCCTATGCAGATTGGTTTATTTTTAAGTTTACAAACACTCTCTAAAATATCTTTGTTTCTTGTGAGCTCTATTGAAGTTAAATTGCTATCTTTTTTAATTTTATTTTGACTTATATTTGTAGGCCTAAAGTCTGCAACTGCAGCACAACTGATAAATAAATCTTGAGAGTTTATTTTTTTCATTACTGCGTCGTACATTTCATCTGCACTTGTTATATAGGTTATGTTAGCTCTTTTTTCCACATCAACTGATATTGATCCAACTATTAACGTTGTTTCTGCTCCTGCTTGGATGCACGCATGAGCAAGTGCCATGCCCATTTTCCCGCTGCTATGATTCGATATATACCTCACTGGGTCTATTGCTTCAATAGTGCCGCCTATTGTAATTAAAACCTTTTTACCGCCAAGAGTGCTATTTGAAAAGAGATTTGCAACTTGTTTTGCAATTTCTATTGGCTCGGCTAGCCTACCTTCGCCTACATCACCGCAAGCTTGTTCCCCAAACCCAGGCTCAATGGTAACTACTCCTCTATTACTAAGTATTTTAAGGTTTTCCTTAATTGCTTTTGATGCAAACATTTGCTGGTTCATTGATGGAGCTATTAGTACAGATGCATTGGTTGCAAGAATAACTGTAGACAGTAAATCATCCGCCTTACCATGACAAAGTCTAGCTATCGTATTTGCTGATGCTGGCGCTATGATAACTGCATCAGCCCATTTCGCGAGCTCAATGTGACCCATAGCAAGTTCTGCTTCTTTATCCCAAAGGTTGTCATGAACTTTATTTTTTGAAATTGTTTGTAGTGATAGTTCGCTAACAAACTCTCTTCCCCCGCTTGTAATTATCACTTTTACTTCTGCGCCTAAATCTTGCAACCTTCTAACGATGTCAGGAGATTTGTAGGCGGCAATTGAGCCACTAACGCCTAGTAAAATTCTTTTGTTTGTTAAGTTATTCATATGACAGTTGCTCTAATTTTAATGTCACTCTCTATTTGACTAAGTTCAACAATATTAAGCTTAATTTTGTCAGACATTTTTTTTAAAGGAATTTCTATCATTGGATTAGCATCACTTCCAAGTATTAATGGTGCAGTATAGATAATAAACTCGTCAATTAGCCCTGCCTCTGTCATTGCTCCATTAAGTCCGCTACCTGCCTCTAGAAGTAAATTATTAATTCCCATCTCTCCAAGTTTAATAAGTACCAATTTTAGATCTAACTTTCCGTTAGGAAGGATTTCTGAATTAGTATTATTTAAAACAAGTGTCTCGGCATCAGATGAAAAAATATTGAGAGATTTATCAGTAATAGCATTATTACTGTCAATCACAACACGAAGGGGTGTTGAGTCTTCTTTCTCCATTCTAACAGTCATCATCGGATTGTCACTTTTTATCGTACCTGAGCCTGTCATGATAGCTTGATTTAAGCTCCGCAATAATTGAACATCTTCTCGAGATGCTTCAGAAGTGATCCATTTGCTCTCACCATTTTTCATTGCAGTTCTTCCATCTAAGCTCATTGCAATTTTTGAGGTTACAAATGGTAAGCCAGTCTGCATTCTTTTGATAAAGCCACGATTAATTTCATTTGCTTCTTTTTCGAGCAATCCAACTTCAACCTCGATGCCGCTATCTTGAAGTATCTTGATCCCTCTTCCAGAAACTAATGGATTGGGATCAAGCATTGCAATAAAAACTTTCTTCACACCTGCTTTAATAAGTGCTTCAGAGCAAGGCGGCGTCTTGCCAAAATGTGAGCATGGCTCAAGTGTAATATATACTCTAGTATTTTCACCCTTATGGTTAATATGCCTCAAAGCGTTGACCTCTGCATGGGCACCCCCATAAAAGCGATGGTAGTCTTGGGCAATAATTTTTCCATCAAGAGTAATGACGCATCCCACCATTGGATTTGCACCAACAGCTGTGCGACCAAACTGAGAAAGTTTGAGTGCAAGAGCCATACATTCTGTATCTTGATGAGTGAAAGCCATTATAATAATTGTATATAAATATATTATCATTTTACGCGGGAGAACGGAGTGGATGAAAAGAAAAAACAAGCACTACAAGTAGCACTTGGACAAATTGAAAAACAGTTTGGAAAAGGGTCTGTTATGTTTTTAGGTGATGAAGAGGCGAGAAGTGATATTGAAGCTGTTTCAACGGGAAGTTTGACTCTTGATATAGCCTTAGGAATTGGTGGCTTACCTAGAGGAAGGGTTGTTGAAATTTATGGTCCTGAGTCCTCGGGAAAGACAACTATGACACTTCATGTTATAGCAGAAATGCAGAAATTAGGCGGAACAGCAGCATTTATTGATGCAGAGCATGCGCTAGATCCTTCTTACGCAAGAAAATTGGGCGTAAATACAGACGATCTTCTAATATCTCAGCCTGATACTGGCGAGCAAGCTTTAGAAATTACCGATATGCTCGTTCGCTCTGGAGGCGTTGATATTGTTGTTATAGATTCAGTTGCTGCTTTAACTCCTAAGGCTGAAATCGAAGGCGAAATGGGCGCGTCGCATATGGGTTTACAAGCTAGACTGATGTCCCAAGCATTAAGAAAGCTAACATCAAATATAAAACGAACTAACACTATGGTAATCTTTATCAACCAACTTCGAATGAAGATTGGCGTAATGTTTGGTAATCCTGAGACTACAACTGGTGGAAATGCGCTTAAATTTTATGCCTCTGTAAGACTTGATATTCGAAGAATTGGTGCTATCAAAAAAGGCGATGAAATTCTTGGTAATGAGACGCGAGTTAAGGTACTCAAAAATAAGGTTGCCCCTCCTTTCAAAAAGGCAGAGTTTCAAATTTTATACAACCAAGGTATTTCAAGAGAAAGTGAGATAATTGATTTGGGAGTTGAGCATGGTTTTGTTGAAAAAGCAGGAGCTTGGTATAGCGTTGAAGGAGAAAGAATTGGTCAAGGTAAGGATAATTCTCGAGACTTCTTAAAAGAGAATACTAAAATGAGTCAAATGCTTGAGGCTAAAATTCGTGAAAAACTAATGAGTAACGATAATGACGAAACAGAGTCAGTAAAGAGCAATAATGACGAAACAGAGTCAACAGAGTAAATGCTATTCAGCCGCATTAAAAATGTTAATGAGGCGAGAGCACTCCAAGTTAGAATTAATACAAAAATTAAATCTTAAAGATTTTGATGATACTGTCATTAATGACAGTATCTCTTTATTAGCTGAGCAGAAATACCAGAGTGACGAAAGGTTTTCTGAGGCTTTTATACTTATGCGATTCAACCAGGGCAAGGGCCCTGTAAAAATTTCTATGGAACTAAAATCAAGGGGTATTAGTAAGTTTGATTTAACTTTGTTTAATTGGTTTGAGTTAGCAAAAGACGTTAAGTATAAAAAATTTGGAGATAGTAAATCTTTAGACTATAAAGAAGAGGCTAAGCAAAAACGTTTTTTACAGTCTAGAGGCTTTGGTTTTGATCAAATAAATCAAGCATTTTAGCAAATCTAAAATCATCATATAATTTTACAACCTTACTATGAAATTTGAACTTAAACATACTGACAATAAAGCTCGTTTAGGCAAGTTGACTTTTGATCGTGGAGAGGTTAATACGCCAGCTTTTATGCCCGTAGGAACTTATGGAACAGTTAAAGCAATGACTGTTGATGAAGTAAGGGGTTTGGGTGCTGAAATTATCTTGGGAAATACATTTCACTTATCAATAACGCCAACAACTGAAGTGATTGAGGCTCATGGCGACCTCCATGATTTTATGAATTGGTCTGGCCCAATACTAACTGATTCTGGTGGGTTTCAAGTTTTTAGCCTGGGCAAGATGCGAAAAATAACTGAGCAGGGCGTTAAGTTTAGATCGCCAAAGGATGGCTCGGCAATTTTTATGGGCCCTGAAGAATCTATGCAAATTCAGCATAAACTGGGTTCAGATATTGTTATGATATTTGACGATTGCACCGCTTATCCCGCTGAAAAAAATGTTGTTGATCAATCGATGCAGCTCTCATTAAGATGGGCAAAAAGATCTTTAGAAGAGCATCAAAGGCTTAATAATAAAAATGCTCTTTTTGGAATTATTCAAGGTGGAATGCATAAGGATCTTCGTCTTCAATCAGCTGAGTCATTAGTTGAAATGGATTTTGATGGCTATGCTATTGGAGGATTGTCGGTTGGAGAGCCAAAAGAAGAAATGATGCATGTCCTTAGCTATTTGCCTGATCAAATGCCTTCGGATAAGCCTAGGTATCTAATGGGTGTTGGAACGCCATCAGACTTAGTTGAAGGCGTTGCATGCGGAGTTGACATGTTTGATTGTGTAATGCCATCACGTAACGCAAGAAATGGATATTTATTTACTTCAGAGGGCGTTGTAAAAATTCGAAATGCAAAACATAAGAAAGATACTGGACCTCTAGACCCTAATTGTAATTGCTCAACTTGTAAAAATTATTCAAGGGCTTACCTTCATCACCTTCAAAAATCAAATGAAATTTTAGGGTCTCGGTTGAATACTCTCCATAACCTTTTCTATTACCAGCATTTAATGAAGTCAATTAGAGAGTCAATTGAGAATAATACATTTTCTGAATTTAGAAAAAAATTCTATACTGAGAAGCCATAAAGAGATTAGATTTAATCTGTTATATTTGCTTCAACTGGATTTTTAATAAAATACTCATCTAATAGTTCTCTTGCTAAAGGGGCTGCTTTAGAGCTACCACTGCCTGCATTTTCAACAATAATAGCTATTGCAACTTGTGGATCTTCAATAGGTGCAAATCCAGTGAATAGGGCATGATCCCTTAATTTTTCTTCAATATTTTCAGCAATATATTCTTCTTCTGGGTCAAGCCCAAAAACCTGCGCAGTGCCGGTTTTTCCAGCTAGGCTATATTGAAGTTTATTGTTCAGTCTCTTGGCTGTACCAAATTTCCCATATACCGTTTGCTTCATTGCTTCAATAATTAACTCCCAGTTGCTAATGTCTTTTATAGGTATTTGTTTCGCCTTAAGATTTTGCTCTTCAAAAAGATCGCCATTTTTTGATTGAGAGTGCATCATTACTTGAGGCGTTAAAAGCTGTCCTTTATTTGCAATAGCTGCTGTTGCTAAAGCAAGTTGAAGAGGGCTTGCAGTCATAAAGCCTTGACCAATGCCTGTAATAAGAGTTTCACCTCTATACCAAGGCTCATCCTTGTTAATCTTTTTCCATTCCCTGGATGGCAGGATTCCACCAAGCTCTCCAGGCAAGTCAATACCTGTTTGTTTGCCAAATTGAAAATATGAAAGACTGTCATGGATTTGATCAATACCCATATTGAAAGCTAGGTCATAGAAAAATACATCGCATGATTGTGCGATAGCCTCAATCACATTTACTTTTCCGTGACCAGAACGTTTCCAGTCATTAAACTTTCTAGAATAATTATTTAATTTGTAGTATCCAGGACAAAAAGTACTATGTTTAATCGTTATGTTATTTAGTTCTAAACCAGCCAGGGCGATCATTGGCTTGATGGTTGAGCCAGGAGGGTAGAGACCCTTAATGCTTCTATCAAAGAGCGGCAAATCTTCATTACTACTGAGATCATTATATCTTTCTACTGTTATTCCATTAACAAACCAATTTGGATTGAATGAGGGGGTGCTTACTAGGCTGAGTATTGATCCATCTTTTACATTTATAAGCGCTATAACACCCCTACTATCTCCCAAAAGGGATTCGGCTTTAAGCTGGAAGTCAATATCAATGTTTAAGTAGATGTCTTGACCAGCAATAGAAGGGGATATAATTCTAGTATCTACTATACGGCCCGCAACATTTCTCTCAATTTGTTTTACACCAGACTCGCCATGAAGTAGCTTTTCATATTGCTTTTCAATGCCCGTTTTTCCAACAAAATTTGTGCCATTATAATTTTTTTTATCATAATTACTTTTTTCTTTTTGATTCATTGAAGAGACGTAACCAATAAGATGAGCACTCGAAGCGCCATATGGATAAACGCGATGAAAGTATGATTCAACCTCAACACCAGGAAGATTATTTTTTATAAGAAATGAAGCAACTGATGACTCAGAAAGGTTAAATTTTAAGGGTATGTTTTGAAATTTTTTAAAGCGACTTAATTTTTTATTAAATTTTTTGATATCTTCATAGCTAATTAAATCACTTAATTCTAATTCTATTAATGTTTCATTTAAATTAGTTACCTTTTCTGGAGTGATCGTCAATATATAAGAAAATTCATTGGTTGCTAAAATTTTCCCATTTCGATCTAGAATATCACCTCTAATTGGAGTAATGGGGAGGTTTTGCATTTGATTGCCAAGTGCTTCTTCTAAATAATAGTCATGCTTAGTTACTTGAAGATTAAAGAGTCTTAGTATTAAGATTAATGTCATTGAAAGCATTATGACTGCAGAAAGAATTACTCTTGATTTGAATACTATCTTTTCGCGTTTAATGTTTCCGATTTTTTCCATACTGGCAGATTAATTATTCCTTGAGTTTTGCTAATAGGAGGCGAATGAGTGGCCATAAAATTGCACTAGTAATTGGCGAAAGTAAGATTAGCCATTTAATATTAAAGCCATGAACCAATGAGTGAATTAATAAAAACGTAATTAAATAAATTAGAGTGCTTATAAAAACATACACCTGCTGGGTGGTTATATTTGAAATAAAAAAAGATTTTTTAACATTTAAAATAAAAGCAGAGCTGAGAACCAGTGCAAGTGCATTTTGACCTAAGATTCCTCCTTGAAGGACATCAAGGAGTATTCCAAGAATAAATGCAGAGGTGAAGACGCTCTTACCATTAGAATAAATCAACCAGTAGATAAAAAAAGATAATAACCAAAAAGGAGAGGCAAGCTCGAGAAAAGATGGCAGCGAGATTGCGCCAATTATAAATGCAATAATAGATATTTTAACTAGGAGAAAAAAGTGAGTTGTATTATTCATTTTTTTCTTTAACGATAAGAACCAGCTCTAATTTGTTCATATTTTGAGTTGGCTGAAGAGAAATTGACAAGAATGAAGCATTTATTGTGTCATCGATTGAAGTTACCCTTCCAACAAGGTAGCCTGATGGGTATAAATTACCAATCCCACTAGTAAGGAAAATGTCTCCTACTTTGACATCTGAGTCCAAAGGCACAAATTCAATTATCATGCCATTTTCACTCGAAGCGATTCCCTTGGTGATACCTCTAATTCCATTTCTTGAGTTTTTTACGGGCATGTGTTGAGTTGGGTCAGTGAGAAGTCGAACGGTTGAATACATAGGAGTAATTTGTATAATTTGACCAACCGCGCCTTCTGACCCAACTACAAGTTGAGACAGTGCAACCCCGTCATTAGATCCTTTGCCAATAATAATTTTTTTGGATAGCCTAGACTGGGAAATTGATTTGACATGTGCAAGCTTAGCATCATGATTTGGTATTTTATAGCTTGAATCTAGTAGCTTTGACATTTTTTGGTTTTCTAGAGCTAGATTGTTGTAACCCTGAAGTCTCACTTTTAGTTCAACTAACTGACCTTTTAGGTAATCATTCTCACTAATTAATGTGTCATTATCAGCGCCCTTGTCATTAACCCAGTCAATAACTTGACTAGGCAAATCAACAATTACATAAATTGGACTGAGAAGGGTTAGAGTGAACCTTTTAAAGTTATCTAAATAAGAAAATCGGGTATCTAATACAATTAAGATTATTGATAAAAAAACGGGTACGAAAAATTTTAAAAGTCGCATTACCAATCCTTCGACTTATCTAGATTCACTCGTTTGCCAAAAACCCCATGCCATGGTGATTAATCATTTCTAAGGCAATTCCTCCGCCTCTTGCAACACAGGTAAGTGGGTCATCTGCAATTGTAACGGGTAGGTTTGTTTGATTATGAACGAGCTTGTCAATACCTTCTAAAAGAGCTCCGCCACCAGTGATAACTAAACCATTTTGTGCAATATCTGAAGATAACTCAGGTGGTGTTTGCTCAAGAGCAGTTCTTAGTGCATTGACAATCATCCCTAGAGGTTCACTTAAGGCTTCTAATATTTCAGCATTAGTGACTTCAAACGCAACAGGGAGGCCAGTAGAAACTGCGCGACCTCTAAATTCATTTTTACGAATAATTTTAGATTCAAAAGCACTTCCCACCTCTTCTTTAATTTGCTCAGCAGTAGCCTCTCCAATGATAATGCCATGAACTCTTCTTATAAATTTAACAATAGTGTCATCAAAGACATCTCCACCAACTCTCAAAGAGTCTGAGTAGACTATTCCATTTAAAGAAAGTATTGCAATTTCAGATGTTCCGCCGCCAATATCAAGAACCATTGCGCCTGAGGCCTCTTCAATTGCCATGCCTGCTCCAAGAGCAGCTGCCATAGGCTCTTCAATAAGGTAAACATCTCTTGCGCCGGCGCCTACAGCGCTTTCTTTAATTGCGCGTCTTTCAACTTGAGTAGCGCCGCAAGGAACGCAGATTAATACTTTTGGGCTTGGTGAAAAAAAGCCTGATTTCAAAACTTTTTTCATAAAGTGTTGGAGCATTTTTTCAGTAACCTTAAAGTCTGCGATTACGCCGTCTTTCATTGGCCTAATAGCTTCAATTGAACCCGGCGTTCTTCCAAGCATGTTCTTTGCTTCTTGGCCTACTGCTATAACTGTTGACTCTAAAGCGCCCTTTTCGTGCCTTAATGCGACAACAGAGGGTTCATTTAGAACTACTTTGCCATCCATATAAATAAGTGTATTAGCTGTTCCAAGATCAATAGATAGATTTTGGCCTTTGAATAAATTGAACATAAGGGAATCCTAGCAAAAAAATGATTAAAATGAAAAGAGATTATAATATATTCTGCTTTAATATACTTGACAATAGATAAATCCAATTAAATATGATCATTAAACAAGAACACTTAGTAGAAAGCATTCATTCGGCATTGCAGTATATTTCTTATTATCACTCGCCTGACTTTATTAGTGCGATGGTATCTGCTTATGAAAGAGAAACAAATCAAAGCGCAAAAAATGCCATTTCACAGATTTTGATAAACTCTAAAATGTGCGCCCTGGGTAAGAGACCCATTTGCCAAGATACTGGAATTGTTAATGTATTTGTTGAGGTTGGGATGAGCGTTCAGTGGGACGCCCAGCTTTCTCTCGAAGAGATGATTAATGAAGGAGTAAGGAGGGCATACAACGAGCCCGATAATCGCCTAAGAGCTTCGATAGTTAGTGACCCATTGTTTCGTCGAAAAAATACCCAAGACAATACTCCTGCCGTTATTCACACCAAGCTTGTTAAAGGAAATAAATTAGATATTAAGGTTGCAGCTAAGGGTGGTGGCTCTGAAAACAAATCAAAATTTACAGTATTAAATCCTGATGACAATCTGACGGACTGGGTTCTGAAAACAATTCCAACAATGGGGGCGGGCTGGTGCCCTCCAGGAATGATCGGTATTGGGGTGGGCGGAACTGCTGAAAAAGCAATGCTAATGGCTAAATCAGCGCTCATGGATCCAATCGATATTAATCAAATTAAAGATAAAAGTAATCCCACTGAAATTGAAGCCTTAAGAATTGATTTATTTAATAAGATCAATGAGCTCGGTATTGGCGCTCAGGGCTTGGGCGGACTAACAACGGTTTTGGACGTTAAGATTCAAGATTATCCAACGCACGCAGCCTCACTGCCAGTTGCAATGATTCCAAACTGCGCTGCTACGAGGCATGTCCACTTTACTCTAGATGGATCGGGAGTCGCTGAGTTACCAGAGGTTGATTTAAGTCTCTATCCAGACTTGGAGATGGACGTTTCTAAGTATACAAAAGTTGATTTAAATAACTTAACTCAATCTCAAATGGATCATTGGAATATTGGAGATACACTGCTACTATCTGGGACTATTATTACTGGAAGGGACGCTGCCCATAAGCGCCTGAAGTCAATGATTGATAGCGGCGAAGGCCTCCCTAAAGGCGTTAATTTTGACAATAAATTTATATATTATGTCGGGCCGGTTGATGCTGTAGGCGATGAGGTGATAGGTCCTGCAGGACCAACAACTGCAACAAGAATGGATAAGTTTACTGACATGATGCTAGAAAACACCGGAATTCTGGGTATGATTGGTAAGGCTGAGAGGGGCGAAGCAACAATTAAAAGTATAAAAAAGCACAAGGCTAGCTATCTGATAGCTGTCGGCGGGGCTGCCTACTTGATCTCCAAATCCATCAAGAAGGCAAAGATTGTTGCCTTTGAAGAAATGGGTATGGAGGCAATCTATGAGCTAGAGGTTAAAGATATGCCGGTTACAGTTGCCGTGGATACAGATGGAGAGAATATCCATAAAGTACTTAACAATATTCCTGTGACCTTTAAGAGTTAGACAAAGTTTTTAGTTAGTCTTAGAGCGCCTTTAAATAGTATATTCCTAGCGTATAATTTTTCCTTGAAGTTGGCCGGATGGTCGCCGAGTGCAATTGCGCTGGGAGGAAAGTCCGGGCTCCAAAGAGCAAAGTGCTAGTTAACAGCTAGGCGCAGTGATGCGACGGAAAGTGCAGCAGAAAATAAACCGCCTGTTTCGATAGGTAAGGGTGAAATGGTGCGGTAAGAGCGCACCGCGAACTTAGTGATAAGTTTGGCATGGTAAACCCCACTTGGAGCAAGCTCAAATAGGGAGGCATTGGCGCTGCTCGCGTTGTCTTCGGGTAGAGTGCTCAAGATGCTTGGTGACAAGTATCGTAGATGAATGACCATCAAGGCTTCGGCCGAACAGAACCCGGCTTATAGGCCAACTTCATTTTATTTACGGACTAGTTATTTTTAATTGCTGTAATTAATCAGGTTTAATTTTTTTTGTAAAGGTTATTTCTTAAGGTTATACTTTAGTTTTTTCTAGATACTTTCAATCTTTATGACTTATGTTTATTTAGCGCTTGCTATTGCAGCTGAGGTTGCTGGAACGACGCTTTTAAAGGCTACTGAAGAGTTTTCTAAACTAGTGCCAACCACATTTCTGATTATTTTTTATCTTCTCTCTTTTTGGTTAATGACGCTTGCTCTAAGGGAATTACCTTTAGGTGTTGTATATGCTGTTTGGTCTGGATTAGGGATTGTTTTGGTTGCATTTTCTGGGGCAATTATTTATAAAGAGATGCCAGATATTGGGTCTATAATTGGAATGGCTTTAATTATTTCTGGCGTGGTTGTGATGCATTTATTTTCAACCTCAATCAAACATTAATTATGACAATTGAATCAAAAAAATACAATATTTCAGAAACTTTAACTAGAACTAGTGAAAGGCCGTCAGTAGGCCTCATTGTTTTAAATACAGACTTCACCTTTGAGCGTGACTTTGTAAGGATGTACATAGAGCACAAGCCAGACTATGACTTTTATTTCAACCGAATTCATTTTGCTAATCCAATGACGCCCCAGTCTTTGGCAGCAATTGGCGATGACTTGACTGAAGCCGCTGCCTTAATACTCCCTAACTATGACCTTGATTTAGTTGTCTTTAATTGTACCTCTTCATCATCCATTGTCGGAGATGAGGCAATAGAACTTGCAATTCAACAGAGTAAGCCGACGGCAAAAGTTCTGTCTACCTCTCAAGCTGTTGTTGCAAATTTTAAGGCGAGAGGATTCAAAAAAATTAGCATATTAACGCCTTATAGCGAAGAAGTTTCCTCTCTTTTAAGGGGCTATTTAGAGCGAAACGGCGTTGAAATGGTATCTTCAATGCATATGGATATGAGCGATGACAGAGACGTTGCAATGCTTCCAGCCGAAGAAATCATTTCAGCAGCGAAAGCGGCTATTCATGTGGATGCCGATGCGCTCTTTATATCTTGTACTGCAATGAGATCTGCAGAAATAATTCCTGAAATAGAGGCTGCTATCGGCAAGCCTGTCTTCACTTCGAACCAAGCAACCTTTGATCAAATTTCTAAAATCATAGAAAATCAAATTTGCTAGATTTACAACTTTTTGAACTTATAAAGTACTGATTTTAATCAAAATTTCATAATAAAGTGAATTTTCTTCACTTAATGAGCGTTCTTCTTGAGTCATAATATGCAAATGCATAAGCTCGATGAAAGAGACATTCAGATATTGGTCATTCTTCAAGAAGAAGGAAGAATAACTAAAACTGCTCTTGCAGACAAGCTTAATTTATCTCTAACTCCTTCTTGGGATAGGCTAAAAAGGTTAGAAGAGGCTGGAATTATTGATAGTTACGGTGCAAATTTGTCCTCTTCATTCTTAGATGATTTCCATCTTGTGATTACTGAAGTTGAGCTAGAAAGTCATAAACAGGGGGAATTTTCTCGATTTGAGAAGGCTATCATTGAGTTTGATGAGGTGCTCTCGTGCTGGGCAGTTGGCGGTACAGTAGACTATGTGATGAAAGTACTTGTTAAAGATGTATTGGAATATCAAGATTTCATAAAGAAAATCTTGAAGGCCGATATTGGACTTAACCGCTACTTTAGTTATGCAGTTTTAAATACAATCAAAGATACCAATCAGATTCCAGAGAGCTTAATTAAAAAATCAACTATAGCTAAGTAAGCTCTATTTGACTAATAACTTCCTGGGAACATTTGACAGACATTCACCACCATCGCTTCCAACACGAATACTCTCAGTCATTTCAAATCCCCAGTCATCAAACCAGATGGCAGGCATAAAATGAAAAGTCATATTTTCTTCAAGAACAGTCTGGTCATTGCCCCGAAGACTCATCGTGCGCTCACCCCAGTCAGGTGGATAACTGCAGCCAATAGGGTAGCCGCACCGATTGTTTTTTTCGTAACCATGCTTTTTAAGAGTTGCTTGAAAGTTGTCTGAAATTTGGGCGCAGGTGTTCCCTGGCTTAAATAACTCAATTGCATTTTCAATGCTCTCATTAATTACCTTTTCAATATCTAAGTACTTCTTAGGAGGCGTACCTAAAAACAACGTTCTTGAGCAAGGGCAGTGATACCTTGCATACGCTCCTCCAAGCTCTAAAAACATGCCTTCATTATTTTTCAGTGGCTCATCATTCCATGTCATGTGACAGGCCGCGGCCTCTTCTCCTGCCCCAATAAGAGGAACAAAAGAAGGATAGTCGCCGTAATGACCTTGATGACCCTGTGCGCCTGCGTGCATTATTTCAGCAACCAAAACATTTTTCCTCATTCCTGGCTCTGCAACCTGCATAACTCTTTCATAGACTCCTTCAATAACCTTACCTGCGCGTTTCATGTAGGTGATTTCAGTTTCAGATTTAACCGCTCTTTGCCAGTTAACTAGGCCTGTTTGATCACTAAAATTTGCTGCAGGTAGTGAGCTATATAGCGATTCTGCTGCTCTCGCTGAGAAGTAATAATTATCTTTTTCTAGGCCAATTCTTTTGTTATGAAGACCTTTTTCTTTTAAGATGCCTGAAAGGAATTCCATTGGATGTCTCTCAGGACTCATGACGTAATCATCTGGATAGGCCAGGATGCTATTTAAGTCAAGGTCTGTTGTTAGTTCAGCACCCTTTGCGTCTATTCCTCTGCCATACCAAAAGAGACCCCCATCTGTTGTAATAACAACACATTGATGGACATAAAATGACCAACCATCATATCCGGTTAGCCAAAACATATTTGCAGGATCGTAAACAATTAAGACATCTACATTTAAAGCATTCATGGACTTGCGAGTCTTTAATTGTCTCTCAAGGTATTCTTCTTTTGTAAATCTTCTTCTCTCTTGTTTCATTACATTCTCCTTAAGTTACTAAGAAATTTCTTTAAATGCTTGATCTAAATCAGCAATTAGATCTTCAACATCCTCAATACCGGTTGAGTACCTTACTAAACCTTCGGGGATTCCAGCGGCCATTCGCTCTTCTGCGCTGCACTCTACATGACTAGTTGTTAGTGGAGGGCCAACGACAGTTTCAACGCATCCTAAGTTAGCTGCCATATGAGCATATTCAAGTTTTGGTAAGAATTTTTTAATTGCATCTAAGCCGCCTTTGACAGAAAAACTTAACATTCCCCCAAAACCACCATTCATTTGCTCTTTAGCTATCTCATGACCTGGGTGAGACTCTAAGCCAGGGTAGTTAACCTGTTCCACTGAAGGGTGATTTTGTAAGTACGAAGCAATTAACATTGCGCTTTCATTTTGTCTTTGAACGCGAAGCTTTAATGTTTTCATACCTCTTAGGAGGCTATAAGCATCCATAGGGGCTAGGGTAGCGCCGTTTATTTCACGGTAGTGGTACACTTTCTTAACTAAGTCTTTACTGCCGCATATCACCCCTCCAAGAGCATCTGCGTGACCCCCTAGGTATTTAGAGGCAGAGTGCAGGGTAATGTCAGCACCAAGCGCAAGAGGGTTTTGATTAATTGGTGTTGCGAACGTATTATCAACTACAACTAGGGCGCCTACTTTTTTAGCTGCTGCGCTTAAGCGCTTGATGTCTGTTATTTTAATGGTTGGGTTGGTTGGCGTCTCTAAATATAACACCTTGCAGCCCTTAGCAATTTCACGTTCTATTTGCTCATAATCACCGGTTTCACAAAGGCTAACATTAATATTAAGTGGCGGTAAAAATTCATTAAAAATGACATTTGTGCCCCCATAACTATCCTTGATTGAAACAAGGCGGTCGCCAGGCTTTAAAAAGGTGGCTAAGGTATTACTAATTGCCGCCATCCCCGAGGAAAAGCTAGTTGCCGCTTCAGCACCTTCAAGTTCTTTTACTTTGTCCTCAAAAGCGCGCACTGTTGGGTTTGTATTTCGAGAATAGATATGGCCTTCAGCCTCACCTAGGGCAACTTTATGCCAGGTATCAATATCTTTGTATGCAAATGAAACACTGTGAACGACTGGAACCTGAGTAGAACGTTCATATAGTTCGTGTTCTTGTTCACCACCCCAAATACTTTTAGTGGACTGGCCGATCTGTTTTTTTTCAAGCATAAATAACCTCTGATAATTGCGTTGAGTATAAAAAAAAATGATAATAAATCACTTAAATCCTATTTTCAAGGCAGCGCTTAATAAGCCTTTATCTTGATTAAAATTATTATACATCTAGAATGAGGCTTTTGACAATCATGAGTTTTCATATTGGCATTCATATTATTAAAATTTTGATCAATAAATAAATATTGCTAAATTAATAGTTTCTGATATATTGCGAGTCTGTATTACGTCATATTCATCTTTTTAATACTATGAGTAAATCTACTTCTGAAGAGATGGCTAGTAAAGATACAACGATTTTTAAATCAAACTTTCTCTGCGTCTTTTCAATACTCCTTTTTGCAACTGGCTTTCCTGCTGCTGAATACTTATTAAAGGACTGGGATGTTGTAAGTGTTATCACTGCTCGCAGTGTGTTTTCATTTATTTTAATATTTTTTATTTGGGTGGTAATCGAGGGAATTCGAGCAGTAAGAGCGGCTAAATGGATAAAAGGTTTTTGGATTGGCGCAACTGGGTTTGGAATTGGCTCTTTTTTTATTCTTATACTTCAGTCATTAACGTCACCAGTTATTGCTGCATTAGCCGTTGCAACAATGCCACTTGCTGCAGTATCCTTAGAGATGTTTTTAGACGGTCGCAAAATGACGCGCTGGTTTTTCTTTGGAGTGGTTTTAGTTTTATTGGGTGGGTTTGTGGCATCAGGGGCAACTTTTGAGAATGACGGCATGGGCTTTGCAGCATTAATTGGAATTACTGGAGTAGCTTTATTTGCATGGAGCTCTAGGGCAACAGTTAAAAACCTTCCTGGAATGACTACTCTTGGCCAAACTGCTGTGACGACCTCTGGAATGGCGGGATCAACAATTATCTTATATTTTATCTGCAGTATTTTTCTTGATATAACTGAAACTGCATCTCCAATAACCTTAGAGCACTTAGGATTAGTTCTTATTTATGGTTGGCTTGGACTAGGAATATCTCAAATTTTTTGGATTAAAAGTGTTAGCAAGCTTGGCATTGGCGTTGCATCATTTCATTTAAATGCAGCCCCATTTTACGTGATGCTTATTCTTTTTATTCTTGGCGATAGCTGGGTTTGGAGTCAAGCTATTGGAGCAGTGATTGTTATTACTGGAGTAATATTAGCTCAGCAAAAGTCTACGAATAAAAAAGCTGAATTCTTTGAGTTACCTTAATTGAGCAAGGATTGCCCTGTCAACTTTATTGAGGTCTTTAAACGCCTTAATATTTACGAAAGATTCCTCAAGTAGTCCAAGAATTTGCTTTTTCTGATTATATCCATGCTCCAAAAGAAGGTACCCACCTTGATTTAGAAATTCAGGTGACTGAGAAATAATTTTTCTAATATCATCAAGGCCATCTTTGCCTGAGATTAAAGCCTCTATAGGTTCATATTTAAGACTATGAAGATGGGGATCTTGATCTTCAATATATGGTGGATTACTAACAATTAAATCAAATTTATCTTTTGGCAAGGCATCAAACCAATCGCCACAGTAAAAGTCAATCTTATTCGTTGCATTAATCTGAGCAATTTTTAATGCATCATTAGATTGATCTGTCGCCGTTATGGCCCAGCTAGGAAACTTTTCAGAAAGAGTTATGGCTATTATGCCGCTTCCAGTTCCAAGGTCTAATGCGCTTATTTTTTTATTTGTATCAAATGTATCAAGCGCAATATCGATTAATAGTTCTGTTTCAGGTCTTGGAATTAGAGTTGCAGGTGAGACAACAAAATCAAGGTCATAAAACCCTTGAGAGCCTTTAAGATAAGCAAACGGTTTGCCATTAGTCCTTTGTTTGATTAGGTTGTTAAGTGTTTTGTGTTCAATATCATTTAGCTCATAACCTGGGTTAGAAAAAAGCTGCTCTTTAGTTTGATCTAGCGCTAAAGTTAAGAGTTTTGAAATATCTTTGACATCCGCCTTAAGATAGTCTTTAGTAGATTTTCTTATAAACATGGAAAAAATTAGGTTGCTTGGGATTGTAAAAAACTTCTAATTTTTAGGGAATTTTGCATACTTAATATTATATCAACAAGCGAGTTTTGATAATTGGTTTATGTTCTATGGGATGATAATGTTATTTGTTGAAAGAAGCGGCATGTTAAATTTAGTATTATTCCAACCCGAAATACCAAGTAACACAGGAAGTTTGATACGTTTGTCAGCAAATATGGGGGCAAATCTTCACCTTATAAAGCCTTATGGATTTGAGATTAATGATAAGCGCTTAAGGCGAGCTGGGCTTGATTATAAAGAGCTTGCAAATGTTTATGAGTATGAAAATTTTAATGACTACTTAGACAAAGCCAATCCCGCTAAGCTCTATTTTGTTAGCACAAAGGTAAGTAAAAGCTATGCTGACGTTAAATATCATAGTGATGATTCATTTTTATTTGGCTCTGAAACCAAAGGCCTTCCAACTGAAATAATGGACGAATATGATGGTATTACTCTGCCTATGCAAAAAGGCTCAAGAAGCTTAAACCTTTCAAACTGCGTTTCAATTGTAGCTTATGAGGCATGGAGGCAGGTCGGATTTACTAACTAAAGGGTGTATTTTTTTAGCTTAGCTCAACTAATTGGTAGGCATTATTAAAGTCTTTAATTGAAACTTCATTTTTCCCAGCAAGCTGGACTTTTTTAAGGCTTAATACGCCGTTTCCAGTTGCAACATAACAAGTGGCTTTACTTTGTTCAACAACCATTCCTGGGGGTTTGGAGGATTCATACCGCACTTCTTCAGCCTCTGAAATTCTAATAACCTTGTTTTCAAATTGCGTAGCTTTTGCATTAGTTTGAGCTATTGGGCGAGGATTAAATGCTCTAATCATGAGGCTTATATTTTTTGCGCTTTGAGTCCAGTCTATTTGTGCCTCGCCTTTCAAAATCTTTTTTGCATAAATTGCATCATCATCATTTTGAGGCATGACCTTTAATTCCTTTAACCGATTTAAAGCGTCAAGTATTAATACTGCCCCCATAACTGATAAAGAATCAGTGAGCGATTTAGAAGTATCATTGTTTTCAATTAAATATGTTTGTGTAAGCAAAACATCTCCAGTATCTAGTCCTTCATTCATTTGCATAATTGAGACTCCAGTCTCTTTATCTCCTGAAAGAATAGCCCGCTCAATTGGTGCAGCACCTCTCCATCGAGGTAGTAGTGATGCATGAATATTAAGACATCCATGCCTTGGAGCTCTAAGTGCTTTAGTTGAAAGTATTTGGCCATATGCTGCGACCACCATGACATCAGGATTTAGAGAGGTAAGTTTTTTTTGGTTTTTTTCATTACTGAAATCTTCAGGCTGAATGACTAGTAAATTATTTTCTTCTGCGTAAAGCTTCACTGGGCAAGCTGTTAAAATCTTCCCTCTTCCTTTTGGCCTATCAGGCTGGCAATATACAGCAATTACCTCATGATCCGATTTATGAAGAATGGCTAAAGATTCGACAGCAAATTTAGGGGTTCCTGCAAAAACTATGCGCATTACTTAATGGATTTACGCCCTGTTTTAATAGCAATTAAGATTTGTTTTGGTGAGGTTCCGCCTAGATGGTTGCGAGCATTAATAGAGCCTTCTAGAGAGATTACATCAAAAATATCTTCTTCAATTAATGAGTTGAAGTTTTTAAGCTCATCAATTGTAAATTCACTCAAGTCCTTACGTTCTTTAAGTCCATAAGAAACAGCTCTTCCAACGACATCATGCGCGTCCCTAAAAGCTAAACCTTTCTTTACAAGATAATCAGCTAAGTCAGTTGCAGTAGTGTAGCCTTTAAGCGCTGATTGATACATATTATCTTTGTTAGTATTAATCGTTGGCACCATATCTGCAAAAATACGAAGACAAGCATAAATAGTTTCAACACTATCAAATAGTGGTTCTTTATCCTCTTGGTTATCCTTGTTGTATGCTAATGGCTGGCCCTTCATTATTGTTAAAAGTGAAATTAAATTACCAGTTACTCGACCAGTTTTCCCTCGGACCAACTCAGGAACATCTGGATTTTTCTTTTGAGGCATAATCGATGAGCCTGTGCAAAAACTGTCAGGCAGAGATATGAATTCAAATTGCGCGCTTGACCATAGAATGATTTCTTCAGAAAACCTTGAAAGATGCATCATAATTAAGCTTGCATTTGAAGCAAATTCAATCGCGAAGTCACGGTCACTGACTGCATCAATAGAATTTAAGCTTATTCGCTCAAATCCTAAAAGTTCAGCAGTTCGCTCACGATTAATTGGGTAACTAGTTCCTGCAAGAGCAGCGCTTCCTAGAGGCATTGTATTAATTCTTTTAAAGCTTTCTTGAAGTCGCTCACGATCTCGCTTGAACATTTCAAAATAAGCTAATAAGTGATGACCAAAGCTAATCGGCTGTGCGGCTTGGAGGTGTGTAAATCCAGGCATAATGGTTTCTATTTCTTGCTCTGCAAGGTCAAGAAGGGCATTTAATAGCCTTTCTAGTTCTTTCGTAATGAGTCGAACCTGATCTCTAAGGTAGAGCCTAATATCGGTCGCAACTTGATCATTTCGAGAACGACCAGTATGAAGTTTTTTTCCTGGATCTCCACAAATTTCAGTTAATCGAGACTCAATATTCATATGAACATCTTCCAGCTCAATCGACCAACTAAATTGACCGTTAATTATCTCATCCTTAACTTTTTCAAGACCCTCAATAATTCGCTTTAATTCTATACTTGTTAGAACATCAACTTCACTAAGCATTGTTGCATGAGCAATAGAGCCCTCAATATCATAGAGCGCAAGAACTTTGTCAAAAGAAACAGATGCGCCAAAGATTTTGACAAATTCATCTGTTGGCTCACTAAAGCGCCCACCCCATAAATGATTTGTTTCAGATTTCATTGTTTACTTTACTCTGTAATTAATACGAATTTCAATTACAGGACATTATTCCACTATATAGACGATAAGTTACTGAAAATGAGATAAAAACCTTTCTTAAGTGAGTAATAATAACCAAAACCTTATTTTTTTCATCATAATATTATTGTCAAAAGCCAACACTATCAATAAACACTCGATAAAATATTGTTGGCAACAATTTGAATTGGAGACATAATTACAGTGCTTAAAATTGCAACACGGAAAAGCCCTTTAGCCTTATGGCAAGCAGAGTTTGTAAAATCAAGATTACAAGTTTTTTATCCTGACTTAGAAATTGAGTTAGTAAAAATGAGTACCCAAGGGGACAAGATATTAAATTCACCACTTTCAAAAATTGGTGGAAAAAGTCTATTTATTAAAGAATTAGAAATAGGCATTTTGGAAGGAAGGGCGGATATTGCGGTCCATTCTATGAAAGATGTTCCCTACCAATTACCAAAAGAATTCCAAGTTGGTGCAATTTTAGAGCGAGAAAATCCATTTGATGCATTTGTTTCAAATGATTTTGATAGTATAAATGAACTTCCAAAGGGTGCTAGAGTAGGCTCATGTAGTTTAAGGCGCATTGTTCAATTAAAAGCATTAAGGCCTGATCTGAGCATTTTAGATTTACGAGGAAATGTTAATACTCGATTAAGTAAGTTAGATGAAGGTGAATATGATGCAATTATCTTGGCTTGCTCAGGCCTTATAAGGCTAGGTTTTGAGGGTAGAATTAAGCAGCATCTTAGTGCTGAAAAATCCTTACCAGCAGTTGGACAGGGTGCTTTAGGTATTGAGATTAGAAAAGGAGATAAAGAAATAATCAGCCTAATAAGTTCACTGGTTCATAAAAAAACCATGATTGAAGTTAGTGCTGAAAGAGCATTTAACGCTACCCTTGAGGGTGGATGCTCTGTTGCAATTGGTGCCTATGCAACAAGTAATAATGATGAGCTTCATCTTAAGGGTATGGTGGGTAATGTTGATTCTGGAGTTATTTTAAGGGCAGAAGAGGCAGGTGATGTATCTGAGCCTAATGCACTAGGAGAGCTTGTTGCCAATAAACTATTATCTATGGGCGCAAAAGAGCTCTTGAAAGAGGTTTGATTTGATTTTATCTAATAAACAATTAAATGAATACCTAGAAGACCTTAATGGTTGGAGCGTCGTAAATGAAAAGCTCTCCAAGACCTTTAAGTTTTCCAACTTTATCCAGGCTTTTGGTTTTATGACTCAAGTCGCAATCACATCAGAAGCTATGGATCATCACCCAGAATGGTCAAATGTTTATAATAGGGTTGAGATTAATTTGGTTACTCATAGTGAGGGCGGCATAACCAAGCTTGATATTGAGCTGGCTATGAAGGTTGATTCTATCAGTAGCTCTATCAAACCATAAGTAAGCTAACTAATCAAATAAAGCATCTACGAAATCTTTTGCATTGAAAGGTTTTAGATCGTCAATTGATTCACCAACGCCAATATAACGAATAGGAAGTTTAAGAGAGTCTGAGATGGCAAATAAAACTCCACCTTTTGCCGTTCCATCAAGTTTAGTAATTGCGAGACCTGACAGGTTTATGGATTTATGAAATTCATTTGCCTGTTGAATTGCATTTTGACCTGATCCACCATCTATCACTAGCAGTGTTTCATGTGGCGCATCTTCGTTATGTTTTTTTAGTACCCTCTTAATCTTTTCAAGTTCTAGCATCAAGTTATTTTGCGTATGAAGTCTACCTGCAGTGTCAGCAATTAAAATGTCAATATTTTTTGCAATAGCTGACTGATAAGCATCATATACGACTGAGGCAGCGTCAGCACCTGTTTTTTGAGCAATGACAGGTATGGAATTTCTCTCGCCCCAAACTTGAAGCTGCTCAACCGCAGCAGCGCGGAAAGTGTCACCAGCAGCTAGCATTACCGATTTCCCCTCACTTTGAAATAACTTAGCAAGCTTACCAATTGTAGTAGTCTTTCCAGCGCCATTAATTCCAACAACAAGAATGACAAAAGTTTTGTCAATATTTGTCTGCAATAGATTTTCTGTAATTAAGAATGACTCTAGTTCGATTTTTATAAGCTCATAAAGGCCATCACTATCCTTGAGTTCTTTTCTAGATGCTTTTTTTCTTACAGCTTCGATGACTTTATCGGTTGTTTGAATGCCTATATCTGAACCAATGAGCAGCATCTCTAATTCTTCAAGAAGTTCATCATCTATTTTCTTTTTGCCAATAAGAAGGGATGAAAGGCCATCTCCAAGTTTAGTTTTGGATTTAAATAGCCTATCCTTTAGTGAAGTTTTTTTTGGCTCACCTTCAGGTTCAGGACTTTGGGTTTTTTTAAAAAAGTTTAGCATTAAGGTTCAATTATAAAGACTAGATAAATTTTACTATGTCAATCATCATGATAACTGTAAATCAACAGATAGTATTTCATATAACTTCTTTAATTAATCCTATAAATTGATCGTATTCTGACGGTATTATGTAACTATTTTGGAGTTCAAATGCTTTGGATTAAGGCTTTTCATATTTTGACAGTAATAACCTGGTTTGCTGCACTGTTTTACTTGCCGCGACTATTTGTTTACCATGCTATGTCAACTGATGAGATTAGTATAGAACGCTTCAAGGTTATGGAGCGAAAACTATATAGAGGCATTATGATGCCAAGCTTTGTTATCACAACGCTTATGGGTTCTTGGATGCTCTATGGCTACGCTTGGGGAGTCTATGCTGATCAATATTGGCTTCAGCTTAAGTTGGCTTTAGTTGTCATTCTAATTGCGTATCATTTCTATTGTGGATATTTGGTAAGAGTATTCGCTGAAGATAAAAATAAACATAGTCATACTTTTTATCGATGGCTTAATGAGTTTCCAGTTTTGCTTCTTTTAGGTATTGTTATTCTTGTTGTTGTGAAGCCTTTTTAAAAATAATTTAAATTTTAATTCTAAAGAAAATCTAACTGATGAGCATCTTAAAAGACACAAAAGAGTTAAATTCCTATATCAATAAAAAAGTTGATATTGAATCAGTTGCTTCTTTTAAAGGTAATGAGCACATTATCAAATTAAATCTTAAGTTTGATATTAATAAAATGCGGCAAGCGCTTGATGAAGTTAAAGCTATGTCAGAGTTTAAAACTGCTGCGTCAGGTTTCCACGCTCTAGCTATGACTCGTAGAAAGAATAGCTCTGTTGAGGCTGATAATAATCTTGTGGGTCGCTACTATACTCGCGTAGATGATAGCTATGAAGAGGTAGCAAAGGATGAATTAGTTAATGAAAGTTTATTTACTGAGCTTGTTGAAGTGTTTAAGGGTACTTATTTTGAAACTATTCACAAGGAGCTTTCAGCTCGTTACCCTATCGGAAGGGTTCGCATATTAGAAAAAGATAGTTTTAATTGTAACTCATGGCATAGAGATCCAGAGCCAAGGATACATATTCCAATTTATACAAATCCTGGTGCTTTATTTATAGTAAACCATCACTGCACGCACCTTCCCGCTGATGGCTCAGTATATTTTACGGATACTAGAGGCTACCATACTGCTCTTAATGGTGGAGAAGAGTCTAGAACCCATCTTGTAGCCACTTTAGCTTACCCAGAATACCAACCTTAAGAGTAAATCAGTTATGAGCCAATATAAGAAAAATAATAGTAACCAGGAGAAATTAGAGAATCCAATAGATTTTCGAAGTGATACAGTTACTTTTCCATCTAAAGAAATGCTTGCAAGCATTGATAATACAAAGCTCGGAGATGATGTTTACGGAGAGGATGTTGAAGTAATTGAGTTACAAGAATATGCAGCGAATCTCTTAGGAAAAGAAGCAAGCTTATTTTTTCCAAGTGGCACTCAAAGTAATTTAACTGCTATGCTCGCCCATTGCCAAAGAGGCGATGAAGTTTTGATTGGGAGACACTATCATACTAACGTCTATGAGGCTCGAGGAGTTTCAGTTTTAGGCGGCGTTGGGATTTGTCCTATTGATACTTCAGAGTCTGGATCTATGAAAGTAAGCGATATGCTCAGTCAAATTAAAGACAATGACCCCCACTATGCTGTAACAAAGCTTCTTTGTTTGGAGAATACTTTTTCTGGAAAAGTTCAGCCTCAACAGGAACTTGAGGCGTTGGCAAAAGCGGCACATAATAAAGGCTTAAAAGTACACTTGGACGGCGCTCGCTTATTTAATGCACATATACATTCAGGCTTAACAATGAAGGCCTTAACTAAAAGTTTTGATAGTATATCAATATGTTTATCAAAAGGCTTAGGTGCTCCAATTGGATCTCTTTTAGTAAGCGATCAAGCTACCATTAATAAAGCTTTGCGTTTGCGAAAGATGCTTGGGGGTGGCATGAGGCAAGTTGGTGTAATAGCCTCCTATGGAATGTATGCTTTAAAGAATAATGTAAAGAGGCTTCAAGAGGATCATGATAACGCAAGATATCTTGCAAGTGGCTTATCATCATTAGCAGAATTAACAATAGACTATGGTGAAAATCAAACAAACATGGTGTTTGTAGATTGTCCTGAAGATCACAGAGAAGCTTTAGAAAGGTATCTTTTTGATAGAAATATTATAATTTCTAATCTTGATCGAGGTAGGTTAGTATGCCACTTAGGAGTTAGTAGAAAAGATATTTTGGCAGTTATCGATGCTTTTAAAGACTATTTTAAGAGTCTTTAAGCCCTTAGATAAGAATTTGGTCTAAAAAGGTTTTGGTTCGATCACTTTGTGGGTTATTAAAGAATTCGTCTGGAGTATTTTGCTCCACAATCTCACCATCTGCCATAAATATTATTCTGTCTGCAACTTGCCTGGCAAAGCCCATTTCATGAGTGACACAAATCATTGTCATGCCACTATTTGCAAGCTCGACCATGGTATCTAAAACTTCTGAAACCATTTCGGGGTCTAGCGCTGAAGTTGGTTCATCAAATAACATAACTTTAGGCTGCATACATAAACTTCTAGCAATAGCAACTCGCTGCTGCTGGCCACCAGATAGTTGATCTGGATATTTGTCTGCCTGCTCTGGAATCTTGACCTGTTTAAGCATGGCAACTGCTCTTTCTTTGGCCTCATCTTTATCAATCCCTCTTACCCAGTTTGGCCCAGCCATGCAGTTCTCAAGGACAGTTAAATGAGGAAATAAGTTAAAATTTTGAAATACCATTCCAATATCTCGTCGAACAATATCAACATCTTTCATAGTTTCATGAAGTTCAATTCCACTAACATGAATTTCACCCTCTTGATGAGCTTCAAGTCGATTAAGACATCGAATTAATGTGGATTTTCCTGATCCAGATGGCCCACAAATTACAATTTTTTCTTTAAGATTTATTGTTAGGTTTATATCTTTAAGAGCCTGAAAATCACCATACCACTTACTAACTCCTTTAAGTGATATTACTGGATTTCCACTTTTAGTATTCATTGTCATGCTTTTTGTTGATACTTTCTTTCAATGCGAGCCTGAATAATCTCAAGAATGATTGTAAGGGCCCAATAAATCATTGCAGCTGTAAGTAACATTTCTAAATTATTGAAATCTTTTGAGCCTATTTTTTTGGCCATGAACATTAACTCCCAAATCCCAAGAACAGAAACTAAAGAACTATCCTTAAGCATCGCAATAAATTGGTTGCCAGTTGGGGGAACTATAATTGGTATTGACTGGGGTAATATAATTTTTCGAAGTATCAGTCCAAATTTAAAACCTAATGCTCTTGAGGCTTCCCATTGTCCTTTTGGTATGCTTTGAATACCTGCTCGAAAAATCTCTGTCATGTACGCACCATAACAAAGTGACAGGGCTGCAATACCAGAAGGAATAGCATCAATCATGAATCCTAGTTGAGGAAGCCCCATATAAATTAGATAAATTTGCAGAAGAAGAGGGAGTCCTCTAAATAAAGACGTATAAAAACTTGCTATCGCATAAGCAAATCCATTGTTTGAAAGTTTAGCAATAGCTCCAACGATTGCTATAGCAGTAGCAATTGCAATTGAAACTGCTGAAATATAAATCGTAGTAAAAAGACCCTTAGAAATCATAAGCCAAATTTTGCTTGGCTCACCGATAAATATATACGCTAACTCAAGATCAAAAGAGTAAGCAAAAGCAAGAAAAAGAAAAAATAATTCAATCCAAACAATTAATATTTGAATTTTTAACTTAGCAAAGCTAATTAATAATAAATTTAGGACAAATATTATTGCAAGTACAAACGAAACAACAAGACGACCAAAAAAACCACTCTCTTCTGGATTTCCAATAACTGGGCTAAGGAATTCACCAAATATGGTGTCGGTAAAATTAAAGGTAAAGAAAAAAGCCAATACCGCTATTGATAATCCTAAAAGGAACGCTGGTTTGTGCAGCGACTTATCTTCAATAACGGTATCGACGAACATACCTTTCTCTAAAACCTAGTTAAAACTTAAATAACTAACTGTTCTAATTAAAATGCAACCGTATAGTCATTTGAACTACCATCTGCGTTTTTAAACCACTTCATTGACAGCATTGTCAAAGTGTAGTCTTTATTCATGTCAGCAATGATTCTAACGATCTCTGCATCTAACTCAGGATCATCATTACCTTTATCAGTTGCTACTGAAAGAGGCTCGAAGAAAGCTGGATCACCTAAGAAACGAATTGGATATCCATCTTCAATAGCACCTTGAATCATCGGAATAGAATCAATAATACCGTCATTACGAACACCAGCACCTAGGCGAGTGTCATCAAGACATGTATGGCCGTCAGCAAGGGAAGTAATTGTTCCTGGGGTAACTTTATATGTAAATGCCGGAGCATCAATCATATCGAGACTTCCTTCAAGATACATTTCCCAAGTGGAAGCAGCTGTAGTACAAATATTTTTTCCATTTAAACCAGCCAATGTTGTCACAGGTGAATCTATGTGAACAGCAAAACCAGCTGGAGTGTAATAATAAACCGCAGGGAAGTTTAGAACTTCTGAGCGAGTTTCTGTTGGCGTCATAGAGCCAACTGATACGTCCCAACGCATATTCCAGTTACCTGAAGTAATAATATCCCACGAAGGAGTAATGAAACGAGCCTCTACGCCCATACGTTTAGCAATTTCTCTACCAACATCAACGTCAAAACCTTCCATTTCACCGGCATCGTTAATGTATGAATATGGTGCCCAGTTTGCATCAGTTGCAATCATTAATTCATTATTTGTTTTAATATAATCATAAACTGCACCTGCTTGAACTGTCATGTTTAATGATAATAGCGCAACTGCAAATGCAATCGACTTTGTAAAGCCTAGCTTAATACTCATTTGTCTCTCCTATTAATATTTAATAATTTACGAATTTACAATTGTACACATGTTTTTGAAGAAAATTAACTTTCAAAACAGATAGAAACATATAAAAATTTAGTTTTTAAGCTTTAAAAACGCCTGTAGAAAGATAGCGATCACCTCGGTCACAAATAATTGTAACAATAACGGCATTATTAACCCGCTTTGAAAGCTCAATTGCTGAAGCTACAGCGCCTCCAGCTGATACCCCACAGAAAATACCTTCAAGTGTCGCAAGGTCTCTAGTTGTTTGTTCTGCACTTAATTGAGAAATATCCATAATTTGATCTACTCTGGTTGAGTCAAAGATAGTGGGGAGATACTCTTTGGGCCATCTTCTAATCCCTGGTATGTGTGAGTTATCATCAGGCTGAATACCTATAATTTGTATCTGCGGATTTTTTTCTTTGAGGTATTTGGAAACACCCATAATAGTTCCAGTAGTTCCCATGGAACTAACAAAGTGTGTAATTTCTCCATTAGTATCATTCCAAATTTCTTTAGCAGTTGAAGTATAGTGAGCACTTGGATTATCTGGATTAGAAAATTGGTTAAGCTGAAGACCTTTATTTTCGGAACTCATTTGATTTGCAAGGTCACGCGCCCCTTCCATTCCAAGCTCTTTGGTCACTAAAATTAATTCAGCACCATATGCTGTCATCGCATCTTTTCTCTCTTGCGATAGATTTTCTTGCATAATTAAAATCATCTTGTAACCCTTTATGGCTGCAACCATTGCTAAGGCAATGCCTGTATTTCCACTGGTTGCTTCGATAAGGGTATCTCCAGGGTGAATCTCACCCCTATTTTCTGCTTCAGTAATCATATTGAGGGCGGCGCGATCTTTTACAGACCCAGCTGGATTATTACCCTCAAGCTTACCAAGAATAGTATTAGATGGATTTGGATTTAATCTTTGCAGTCTAACTAAAGGAGTCTTTCCTATGCATTGATCGATTGTTTTATAGCTTTGATTGCTCATAATTTTAAAGCCCGTAAAACTACATATTATTTAAGATGGCTTTTTTTACTTCCTCAAGTGTTGGGTTAACATTGATCATTGCACTTGGATCGCATTGAGCAATTGCAGTATCTGGGTCTTTAAGTCCGTGACCTGTAAGAGTACATACAACGGTCGATCCATCAGGTATCTTCCCTGATTTTATATCTCTTAGAGCTCCCGCAACTGATATTGCAGATGCTGGCTCACAAAAAATTCCTTCTTTTTCAGTCAGCATTTTTTGAGTAACTAAAATTTCTCTATCAGAGAAGGAGTCAAACCAACCATTCGAATCTTTACTAAGTTTTAAAGCTTGATCCCAGCTTTGAGGGTTTCCAATTCTTATTGCAGTGGCAATCGTTTCTGGATTGTAAACTCTTGCGCCTTGTATAAACGGAGCGGCACCTTCAGCTTGATAGCCAAGCATTTTAGGAGTAGAGTTTGATATTCCTTTCTCGTGATATTCAGTATAGCCCATCCAATGCGCAGTAATATTTCCTGCATTACCTACAGGAAGGCAATGATAATCAGGTGCATGACCAAGCTCTTCAATAATCTCAAATGCTGCAGTTTTTTGACCTTGAAGCCTAAAAGGGTTTATTGAGTTAACTATTGAAACGGGTGCAAATTCAGCAACATCTTTAACAAGCTGCATTCCATCATCAAAGTTGCCCTTAATTTGAATAATGGTAGAGCCATGTATCATGGCTTGCGCTAATTTTCCTAGTGCAATTTTTCCTTCTGGAATGAGAACAAACGCTTTAATTCCTGCTCTTGCAGCGTATGCAGCTGCAGCAGCTGAAGTGTTTCCAGTTGACGCGCAAATAATTGCTTTTGAGCCACTTTCTACGGCCTTTGTAACAGCCATTGTCATTCCACGGTCTTTAAACGAGCCTGTAGGGTTTAAGCCCTCATACTTTACATATAGCTCGACTTGTGTACCCATTTCACATGGGATATTTTCAAGTCTAATTAATGGCGTATTACCTTCACCAAGACTAATGATTCGAGTGTTATCACTAACAGGCAGGGTGTCTCTATATTTCTCAATTAATCCTGAATATCTCATAGTTATCTCTAATAGGTTAGTCTAGTAATTCAATATGAATAATTTGAACTTCCGCTTGGTTAAAGTCGCTAGCTTCAATCGACTTTTTAATGCTCATGACCGTTTTAGTACTAACTTTATCAGTTGTTATTGCGATGTGAGCATTATTATTTTCATCAACTTGTTTTTGAATAAGTGCTTCAATACTAACGTTATGGTCATTAAATATCCCTGTGACTTTTGCTAGGACTCCTTTAATATCACTTACTAATAGTCTTAAAAAGAATTCACTATGGATATCATCATTCTTAATCACAGGAAGTTTTTGTTGTGATTTCCAGCCCAGAATATGGTTACTTGTTTGATTATTAATAATATCATTTAGATCAGCAATAACCGCAGAAGCAGTTGCCTCATCACCAGCCCCAGCTCCATAATACAAGCTAGTTCCTAGGGCATCACTTTTAACCATAACTGCATTCATCACTCCATCGACTTGTGCAATTAATTGTTTATTTGGAACTAGAGTGGGGTGGACTCGAAGTTCAATTCCGTCACCAGTCCTTTTTGCTATTCCAAGATGCTTAATTGTGTAACCAAGTTCAGAAGCATGAATGATGTCTTCAGTAGTGATACCACTAATACCTTTAGTTGAAACTTTATCAAATTGAAGTTCAGTGCCAAAAGCAATTGCAGCTAGAATAGATAACTTATGAGCAGCATCAATACCTTCAATATCAAAAGTTGGGTCTTCTTCTGCGTAACCTAATGCTTGTGCTTCTTTAAGAACATCGTCAAAATCTCTTCCTTTTTCCTTCATATCAGTAAGAATAAAGTTACCGGTACCGTTTATGATTCCAGCGAGTGATTCAATATTATTTGCACTAAGTCCTTGCTCGAGAGATTTAATGATTGGAATCCCACCAGCTACGGAAGCTTCAAATAAAAGTCGAACTTGTTTTTTATTGGCGAGTTTGATTAATTCATTACCATGATTAGCAATGAGTGCTTTATTAGCAGTAATGACATGTTTTCCATTATTAATGGCTTTTTCAACTAACTCTTTTGTAAGTCCAACGCCGCCAATGAGCTCTAAAACTACATCAACATCAGGGTGATTGACAACCTCAAAAGGATCTTCAGTTAACTTGATATTTGAGGTGTCACAGATGCGTTTTTGTTTGACATCTCTAACGCCAGCCAAAACAACTTCTATTTTTACACCAGTGCGTCTCTCAATAGATGCGCTATTTTTTTGTAATACATTTACAACGCCACCACCAACAGTACCTAGACCAAGAATCCCAACTTTCATTATTGTATTTTATAAATTTGAAAGCGCCATTATACCAACCAGTGAAAAGGCGCACTGGAAATCATGTTTAAAAATGTTGGCAGATCTATTGAACTAAATTAATTTCTAGATTTAGAAGGATTTATTACTTTAAGCCGCCCATACAGATGTATTTTAGTTCGAGAAAGTCATCTATTCCATAGTGTGAGCCTTCTCTTCCTAGGCCAGACTCTTTAACTCCGCCAAATGGAGCTACTTCATTTGATATGACGCCTTCATTAACGCCCACCATTCCATACTCTAAAGCTTCAGATACGCGCCATATTCTATTGATATCATTCGTATAGAAGTATGAGGCCAGACCGAATTCAGTGTCATTAGCCATATCGATCGCTTCTTTTTCAGTTGAAAACTTAAATACTGGAGCTAATGGACCAAAGGTTTCTTCTGAAGCCATTTTCATAGAGCTGTCTACATTGCTTATTACTGTTGGCTCAAACATAGTGCCGCCATTTTGATGCGGTTTTCCACCTGCAACAATTATAGCCCCTCGATCAACGGCATCTGATAAGTGATCTTTAACTTTATCAAGTGCTTTAAAGCTTATTAATGGACCTTGATTAACTCCTTCATCCATTCCATTTCCTACGTTTAATGTTTTGACGGCTTCGGCAAGTCTAGTTACAAACTCATCATAAATTCCCTCTTGAACTAAAAAACGATTGGTACAAACGCAGGTTTGCCCTGTATTTCTAAATTTTGATATGAGTGCACCCGAAACTGCAGAATCTATATCGGCATCATCAAAGACTATAAATGGAGCATTGCCTCCGAGCTCCATAGATACTTTTTTCATTGTATCAGCGCAGTTTCGTGTTAAGATTTTTCCTACAGCTGTTGAGCCGGTAAACGAGAGTTTTCTGACAATTGGGCTGCTGGTTAAGGCTTGTCCAATTTCGCTAGAATTAGTTCCAACTACAACATTAATGATTCCTTTTGGTATTCCAGCTTGTTCAGCAAGCTCTGCAATTGCGAGAGCTGATAATGGAGTTTCTGCGGCAGGCTTAATAACAACTGGGCATCCAGCAGCAAGGGCGGGAGCACATTTTCTTGTGATCATTGCAATTGGAAAGTTCCAAGGAGTAATTGAAGCTACAACTCCTATTGGTTGCTTAATTACAAGTATTCTTCTATCATTAGAGGGTGTTGGAATTATGTCGCCATAGGTTCTTTTTCCTTCTTCTGCAAACCATTCTATAAAAGATGCTCCGTAACCAACCTCTCCTCTAGCTTCTGCAATTGGCTTTCCCTGTTCTGCAGTCATTAATGTGGCTAAATCTTCTTGATTTGCCATGATTAAATCAAACCATTTTTTTAAGATAATTGCCCTTTCTTTAGCAGTACGGCTGCGCCAATCTGGCCAGGCAGCATTTGCTGCATCAATGGCCTCATCGGTTTCTTTTTTACCCATTTCAGGTAGCGTACTTATAACTTCATTTGTGTAAGCATTAGTTACATCAAATCGTGATTGTGCGTCATCACCAACCCATTGTCCGTTGATGTATCCGTGAGCTTTTAACAGGCTAGTATTTTTAAGCATAATTTATCCTTGTATCTATATTGAACTTTAAAGGTGCTAATTATAATGCTCTATTGAGCTGTAATGTCCTTCACGTATGTTGCGTTTTTAAAATTTGTTGTTTTTGTCGTCTTCCAATTAATGAGGCAGTTACCACGCCAAGTGTTACAACTCCAACCAAGATAGTTGAAACTGCATTTATTTCAGGTGTTACGCCAAGTCTAACCATCGAGTATATTTTCATTGGTAGGGTCGTAGACCCTGGGCCAGAAGTAAAGCTAGCGATTACCAGGTCATCAAGAGATAGAGTGAAAGATAGTAGCCAGCCAGAAACAACTGCTGGAAGAATTATTGGGAGAGTAATAAGCATAAAGGTTCTAAATGGCGTACAGCCTAAGTCAAGCGCAGCCTCAGTAAGACTATCATCATAGCTTGACATTCTTGACTGCACAACAACAGCAACATAGCACATTGAAAATGTTATATGTGCCAGAGTCACAGTAAAAATACCTCTGTCAATTGCAAGCGCAACAAACATAAGTAAAGTTGATAGTCCAATGATTACTTCTGGCATGACCATGGGTGCATAGATCATTCCTGAAAAAAGAGTTCTGCCTTTAAAGTTGCCAAAACGAGTCATTACCAGGCCAGCAATAGTTCCTAAAATTGTTGCCATAGTTGAGGAAACGAATGCAACTTTTATTGTGACCCAGGCAGCATCTTTTATTCCCTGATTTTGCATTAGTTCGGCATACCATTTGGTCGAGAAACCACCCCAAACTGTAACCAGCCTTGATTCATTAAAGCTAAATAAAATTAATAATATTATTGGTATATATAAAAATGAAAAGCCAACAATCAGTGAGAAAATATTGAAGGTGCCAAACCTTTTCATGAGATTGCCTTCTCTTGTGATCTCTGATAAAGCATTATTGGGACAACGAGAATTGCAAGTAAAAGGATTGCGACTGCTGAGGCAACTGGCCAGTCTCGATTATAGAAAAACTCGGTCCAAAGGACCTTTCCAATCATTAGCGTTTCAGAGCCACCAAGCAAATCTGGTATTACAAACTCACCCATGACTGGTATAAAGACCAAGAAGCAACCAGCCATAATTCCAGGTATTGAGAGTGGAATAGTGACTGTCCAGAAGGCTTTAAAGGGTCTACACCCAAGGTCTGCTGCAGCCTCTAATAAACTCATATCCATTTTTTCAAGATTTGCATACAAAGGAAGAATCATAAAAGGCAGGTAAGAATAAATAATTCCAATATAAACTGCAAGATCCGTGTTCATTATCATGAGTGGCTTTTCAATAATTCCAATGGACATTAAGGCTAAGTTTAATAAGCCCTCTGTCTTTAGAATTCCTATCCACGCATAAACCCTTATTAAGAAAGAAGTCCAAAACGGTAGGATGACCAGCATTAGTAATATCCCTCTCCATCGATTGGGAGCTCTTGCGACGCTGTAAGCAATTGAGTATCCTATTATTAGGGTTAGTATTGTTGAAATAAAGGCAATTTTTAAACTCGAAAGATAAGCTTTAATATACAAAGAGTCACTAAAAAGAAATAAATAGTTATCGAAGCTTGCTTTAATTGAAGGTAGCCATGAATCTCCCCAAATAAGAAGTGAGGAGTATGGCGGCCTTGCATAAATTGTTTCTGCGAAGCTTATTTTTAAAACATAGATAAAAGGCAGTAAAAAAAGCAAAAGCAGCCAAATATATGGAATTGCAATTACGGCATTTCTTCCGTTAAAAATACTTTTAAAAAAGTTTGGATTTGTTTGTGTAAGATTCACAGGAGTTTAAGAAAGAAGAACCACTGCAGAATGCGGAGCCCACTGAAGGTAAACTTCATCATTCCATGTTAAATGATGTTCTTTAGTTCTCTCGCGATTTGCGCGTATTGCTTTTAGAATTCGTCCATTATCTAGTTTGACATGGTAAGTGGAGAAGCTTCCTCCATAGGCAATATCTTCAATCTTTCCTTTTAATATGTTGTGATTATGAGAAGGAATTGTCTTAGATATTTCAAGTTTTTCTGGCCTTATTGCAAACCACATTTCATCCTCAATTGAAGCGCCAACCTCTTGAGTTGCAAATACAATTGAATTTGAATCTTCAGAAAGTAACTGGGTACCAACTTCATTTTGACCTTTATAGATTCCTTTTAATATATTTACGTCACCTATAAAATCAGCAACATCCTTATTGATTGGAGCCTCATAGATTTCTGCTGGAGTTGCCACCTGAACTAAATTTCCAGAATCCATAACGCCAATCCTACTTGAAACAGTCATTGCTTCTTCCTGGTCATGGGTAACAATAACAAAAGTTACCTCTAGTTTTTCCTGAATATCCATTAGCTCAAACTGAGTTTGCTCTCTCAATCTTTTATCTAATGCTCCTAAAGGTTCGTCAAGAAGTAATAATTTGGGGCGTTTAGCCAGGCTTCTTGCAAGAGCAACGCGCTGACTTTGGCCACCAGAAAGTTGATTGGGTTTACGATTAGCAAAGTCAGTAAGTTCAACCAGCTCAAGCATTTCTTCCACTCTTTGGTTAATTTCATTAGTAGGAAGGTTATCTTGTTTTAAGCCAAAGGCAATATTTTTTTCAACAGTCATATGTGGAAAAAGTGCGTAGGACTGGAACATCATATTAATTGGCCTTAGGTGTGGAGGTATTTCGGAGATATCTTCCCCATCCAAAAGGATCTTTCCTTGAGTAATTTTTTCAAAACCTGCAAGCATCCGAAGAAGCGTTGTTTTGCCGCAACCAGAAGGGCCCAGTAATGAGAAAAATTCATTTTTGTAGATATCTAAAGTTAAATTATCAATTGCTGTAAATTCACCAAATTTTTTAGTAACATTTTGAATTTGGATGTAGGGCTTCTGACTTGAGTCAAGCCAAGGGCTGAATTGAATATTTTCAGACATAGAATTATGATTATTAAAAAACCTTCATGACGCAAGGCATCATGAAGGTAATAGTAGTCTATAGTTACTGACCTGTTGTGACTTTAGTCCAAGTACGTGTTACTACTCTTTGAGATTTAGAATCGTATGTTGGGCTAATGTATAAACCCTCCATAACCTCAGGCGTAGGATAAACAGCTGGATCATTTAGAAGATCTTCCTCTAATAGAGGCTGAGAAGCTAAATTACCATTCGCATACCAAACATAGTTTGTAGCATTAGCAATCTGCTGAGGATCCATTATCCAGTTAATATACTTATGAGCATTATCGGCATTAGGAGCATCGTCTGGAATTGCTAATTGATCAAACCACATTAGAGCACCTTCATCAGGAATCGCATATACGATTTCTACGCCATTTTCAGCTTCCCAAGCTGCATATTGTGCCATAAATACATCGCCGGACCAGCCAACAACTAGACATATGTCTCCATTTGCAAGAGCATCAATGTACTGAGAAGAGTGAAATTTTTGTATATAAGGGCGAACCTTCGTTAAAACAGCTTCAGCTTTAGCAATAACATCTGTATCAGTGCTTCTAGGGTCTTCACCAATATAAGCAAGTGCTGCTGGAATTATTTCAGTTGGTGCATTTAGAAGATGAACACCGCAATCCGCAAACTTTGAAACAACATCTGGATCAAAGACCATAGCAAGAGAAGTTGTAGGTGCATTCTCCATTCTTTCATTAATCAACCCTTCGTTGTAACCGATGCCAGTTGTTCCCCACATATAGTTAACAGAGTATTCATTTAGTGGACCAAATTGTGCTACCTGATCTTCAATATCGCTCCACATGTTTCCAATGTTTGATAATTTTGATTTATCTAATTTTTGGAAAACACCCGCTTCAATTTGACGCGCTAAGAAACTACTAGAGGGAACTACTACATCATATCCTGAGCTGCCTGCAAGAAGCTTGGCTTCAAGAACTTCGTTTGAATCAAACACATCATAGACGACCTTAATACCTGTTGCAGCAGTAAAGTCTGCATTAACCTGCTCATCAATATAGTCTGACCAGTTAAGAACGTTGACTACTTCTTCTGCAATTACAGCTTGAGCGGCAAATGTTAACGCTCCAGCAATAAGTAGATTATTTAATTTATTTTTCATTATTATTCTCCTTTTATTTTATTTTTACTAACTGAATTATATTAAAGTTTATTCTTTAATATGGACCTTTTTTTCAAATTACAATTCAATCATATATTAAAGATGCCTCAAATATGAGTTATATTCAAAGTCAGTAATTGTAGTCTCAAATCTTTTTATTTCAGATTCCTTGACGCATTGGTAAGATTTTTGAAATCTTTCGCCAAAAAACTCTTTAACTATTGGTGACTCACTTGTTTTATGAACAGCTTCTCTCCAGGTTATTCCTAATTCAGCTTTATGCTGCGCGTGAGCATTTCCAATGGTTTCTTTATCAAGTGGATTTTTACTTGTTATTCCCGAAAGAACACTAGAGAGAATTGAAGCAAATACTAAGTAGGGATTAGAGTCTGCGCTTGGAAGTCTAAATTCTAAACGCGTTGCCTTTGAGGATGCTTCTGGCAATCTTACTAAGGCAGTTCTATTTTCATTACCCCAACTTAATGTTGTTGGAGCATGATCTGCATTATGAACTAGGCGTCGATATGAATTTGAGTGAGAGGCATAAAAGGAAAGAAAATCAGGAGCATTCTTTAAAAGGCCTGCAATAGAGTTAGCAAAAATACCTTGAGGCTGTTTATCTTTGTCGACAGTAAAAACATTGTTACAATCTTTATCAATAATGCTAAGGTGAGCGTGCATACCATTACCAGCTTCCTCAGAAAAAGGTTTAGCCATAAAGGTAGCATTCATATTAAATTGTCTAGCGCAGTTTTTAATTAAGCGTTTCATTAAAAAACATTGATCAGCCATCAGGAGCGCATCATCGTGATGAAGTAAATTAATTTCAAATTGTCCAGGTGCACACTCCTTGATTGCAGTTTCAGCAGGAATCCCTAAAGAGTGGGCACTTTTTTCTACTAAAGCAAAGAAACCTTCAAAATCATCCATCTCACTCAAATTGAGAAGCTGAACGTCTTCATATCTTCTGTGAGTGCCTGGAATCAATGGCATTTGCGGATGGCCATTTTTTTGTAACTGCTTGTCGACGAGATAAAATTCCATTTCAGGTGCAATAACTGGCTTTAAATTAAGTTTTTTAAAGCGTTCAAGAACTGAAGATAGGACATGCCTTGGGTCGGCATAAATAGCTTCACCATCGCCGCTCTCCATGCTAACAAGGCACTGTGCTGTCTTGCGAGTACTCCATGGAGTAACCGCCAGTGAGCTTATAACAGGCCTGCATATTGCATCACCATCACCAGACATCACCAGACCAGTACCCTTAGGGTTGTCACCCCAAACGTCAAGAACATAGCTTGATATAGGCATTTTAAGGCCACCATCAAAAGCTTTAACTAGAGTTTTTGGCGAAGCATATTTCCCTCTTGGGATGCCATTAAAGTCTACGTATATAAATTCAATTTTTTCTAGCTCTGGGTTATTCTTTAAAAATTCTTCAGCGATATTAGTCATGTATTTAAAAGTTTGCTATTTAATTATTTATGTTACTTTTGAACAATCGTAAATTATTTTTTACTCATGATTCAAAAAAGTATTACACTATAACATTTAAAATTGTGTTGCAAGATAATTTCAATTTCTTGCGATTTAAAGTTGATAATTTAATTGAGGAATTCCCATGACTATAAGCACATCTGCTCTCCAACAAAAAAATGCTAAGCACCTTATTCAATCTTTTAGTGATCTAAGTTATACAAACAATCCTGAAGAAACGAAAATTATAAGCCGCGCTGATGGCGTTTATATTTATGATAATGATGGTAAGAAGATATTGGATAGTATGTCTGGCCTATGGTGCGTTAATATGGGTTATGGTCAAAAATCAATCATAGAGGCAGTAAACGAGCAAATGAAAGAGCTAGTTTATTATAATAATTTCTTTGGCACAAGTCATCCATCAGCCATTAAGCTATCCGAAATGATTGCAGATAAAACGCCCTCTGGGATGAATAAAGTTTACTTTTGTGGATCTGGATCTGAAGCAAATGATACGGTTGTTAGGCTAGCGAGGCACTATTGGGCAGCAAAAGGAAAGCCCTCTAAGTCAGTAATCATCAGTAGAAAAAATGCTTACCATGGATCAACTATGGCAGGTGCAAGTTTGGGCGGAATGAGCGCTATGCATGCCCAAGGCGGCCTCCCTATTCCTGATATTGAGCATGTGGATCAGCCATACTACTATGACGCTTGCGTTGAGGCAGGCGGAAAAATTGATGCAGATGCATTTGGACTAAAAGTAGCTCAGAGCTTGGCAAACAAAATTGACGAACTTGGAGAGGATAGGGTTGCGGCATTCATTGCAGAGCCTATTCAAGGGGCTGGAGGCGTTATTATTCCTCCAAAAACATATTGGCCTGCGATAAGTAAAATTTGTAAAGAGCGTAATATCTTATTAGTAGCAGATGAAGTAATATGCGGCTTTGGAAGGACAGGTGAGTGGTTTGGGTCAACTCATTTTAATTTTGAGCCTGATTTAATGCCATTTGCAAAAGGAGTCACCTCTGGTTATCTGCCAGTTGGCGGCGTCATTGTTCGTGATGATATCGTGGAGGTCTTAGCATCAGCCAAACAAGAGTTTGCGCATGGCTTTACCTATTCTGGTCATCCAACCTGTATGGCTGCAGCAATTGCAAATCTAGAATTAATGGAAAAAACCAACATACTCGATAAAGTTAAAAATAATACTGGGCCTTATTTATCTAGCAAGTGGAAGGCTCTGGAAGAGCATGAGCTAGTTGGAGAAGCTCGAAGCATTGGAATGCTTGCAGCAATTGAAATTGTTAAAGATAAGGAAAACTGTATTCGATTTGAAAACAGCAAGGAAGTTGTTGGAAAATGCCGTGATTTTTGCTACGAAAATGGCTTAGTCATGAGAGCAATCGCTAACAAGATGGTTATTGCACCTCCACTAATCTGCGAAACAAAGCACCTTGATGAGATAATTGATAAAGTTTGGAAATGTCTTGATTTGACTGCCAAATCAATAAAGTAATTACCTTCTTTGCGTGCAATCTTATTATCTAGCCTCTCGAAATATTGAGATAGACCAGCCTAAATTTACTGGCGATGTTCATGTGGACGTTTGCATAATCGGTGGTGGTTATACGGGCTTATCGACGGCTCTTTATTTGGCAAAAGAGGGAGTTAATGTCCTTCTACTTGAGTCTAATAAATTAGCTTCAGGGGCCTCTGGAGCGAATGGTGGACAAGTCTCGGGCGGCATGAGAAGGGATCAATTTTATCTAGAGAAAACTTTAGGGGTTGATTATGCTAAAGTTTTATGGGGGATTGGCGAGGCATCAAAATACCACGCTAAAAATTTAATTGACCAATACAAAATTCAGTGTGACTATAAGAAAGGTATTGCGCACCCTAATCATAAGCAAAAATATTGCGACGAGTCAAAACAATATGTTGATCATATGAATGAAAACTATGATTATCATGATATTGAGTATTTGAATGATAGTGAGATGAGAGAGACAACTGGCTCAAATACTTATTATGGGGGCAGTTATGACGCAGGTGAGGCTCATTGCCACCCCCTTAACTATGCTCTTGGGATTGCAAAAGCTGCTATCACAGCAGGTGCAAAGATTTTTGAAAATAGTCCCGCATTAAGTTATAAGGTTAATGATGATCACGTTAAGGTAATAACTAAAGATGGATCAATTAGGGCGGATCGAGTAGTTCTGGCCTGCAACGGCTATCTTGGTAGTCTTGAAAAAAGCCTTGCATCGAAAATACTGCCAATGAACAATTATATTGTTGCTACAGAGGTATTAGACAATCAAGTGGTTAAAAAAATTAATCCAAAAGATATTGCATTTGCTGACTCCAGGTTTGTTATTAATTATTTTCGACTGAGTGCAGATAAACGCTTACTTTTTGGTGGTGGTGAAAATTATTCACAAGAGCTTTCGAGTAATATTATTCCAATAGTTACTAAGCCCTTAGAGAAGATTTATCCATTTTTGGAGGGCGTAAAAATTGATTATGCTTGGGGAGGAAAGCTCGCGATAACGATGAATCGCCTGCCATTTTTTACAACACTTCATCAAGATAAAGTTATATCTGCCCAAGGGTATTCTGGCCAAGGTGTTGCTCTTGCTAGCTATTCTGGAAAATTAGTTTCTGAGAAGATTACTGGAAATGGTGAGACTTTTGATATTATGGCGAAGATTCCAAGGCAAAGTTTTCCGGGCGGAAGGTTTCTTCGAAATCCAAGTATGAAACTCGGCATGCTATATTATTCCCTAATGGACCGATTATAATAAGAGGCTAGTTTTTCAACATATAGGAAAAATTAATGAGCACTGATGACTTTGAAGATATAAAGACTGATCAAGCCTTTACTAAAAAAAGTCTCTATGGAAGAGACAATGAAATGACTTATGGCGGTGCTCTAAGTTTTTTAAGGCGTAAATACACAAAAGATCTAAAGGGCGTAGATATTGCTGTAAGCGGCATTCCATTTGATGCCGCAACGAGTTTTAGGCCAGGCGCAAGATTTGGCCCTAAAGCAATAAGAGAGGCATCAGTTCAGCTTGCAGAATTATTAGCATTTCCAGATGGAATAGACCCCTTCAAAACATTAGCGGTAACGGATTATGGAGACTGTGAATTGGATTATGGTTTTCATGGAGGTGTAGTGTCTCAAATCGAAGCTCATGCTAAAACTATATTAGACTCTGGGGCAGAGATGCTCACTTTTGGTGGTGATCATTTCGTAACCTACCCACTTTTAAGAGCTCATGCTGCAATGCATGGGCCGGTTGCGCTTGTTCATTTTGATGCCCATACAGACACATGGCCTGATGAAGATGGAAGGCTTGACCATGGAACCATGTTTTCAAGAGCCATCAAAGAAAATTTAATTGATACCGAGCACTCCATCCAAGTTGGAATAAGAACTCATAATAGCAATACCAAGGGGGTGACTATTCTTGATGCGCCATGGGTTCATGAGAATGGCGTAAATAAAGTAATTAAAAAAATAATTAAAGTTGTGAAAGATCGCCCTGCATACCTTACGTTTGATATTGATGGTCTTGACCCAGCCTATGCACCTGGAACTGGAACACCAGTCTCTGGAGGTTTAACGTCTGCCCAGGCCTTAGGTATTATTAGGGGCTTAGATGGTTTAAATTTTATTGGTGCAGATGTTGTTGAAGTTGCTCCGATCTATGATCATGCTGAGATTACAGCAATTATTGCTGCGACTATTGCACATGATTATCTCGTCATTAGAGCAAAACAAAAAATGAAAAAATTAAAAATTTAATTTCTTAAGAATATGATGAAAATTGGAATATTATTAGTTGGAAGAGCTTCAGAAGATTTGGTTGAAGAATATGGTACTTATGCAGAAATGCTTATTGCACTTATTAATTCTGAAGAGAAAGTGTTTGAGTTTAAAACATTTAATATTCTTGATTCAGTATTTCCAAAAGATCACCTCGAATGTGATGGATGGATTGTTACTGGCTCTCCGCATGGCGTTTATGAGGAGCACTCTTGGATACCAGTAGTCAGTGATCTGATTAAAAATATCTATAAGGACAGCCTGCCAATCTTTGGAGTATGTTTTGGGCACCAGCTAATTGCACAAGCGCTTGGGGGTCATGTTGAAAAGTCAATAAAAGGATGGGGTTTGGGCCTTCATACTTATCAAATTAATAATAAAACAGCTTACATGAGTAACTTGTTAGAAGAGGTTACCTTAAATATTTGTCATCAAGATCAAGTGCTTCGTTTACCAGAGGGGGCAACTGTTTATGCAAAATCTGAATTTTGTGAAAATGCTGGTTTTTATATTAAAAATAAAGTTCTGACTATGCAAGCGCATCCTGAATTTTTGGTTGATTTCACAAAGGACCTTCTAGCGGCTCGAAGAGATATAACAATACCAAAAGAATTTGTAGATCCTGCTTTAGTGAGACTTGAAGCCAAGCCCGAAAGCGTTCAGTCAACTCAATTTGCTGAAACTATAAGGAAGTTCTTTAAATTAAGTTAGTTTGTTGTAAGCCTCAGTCGCTTTATCCGTAATATACCTTCCAATTGGAATAGCTGAAGTTGCTGCAGGAGATGGTGCGTTGCATACATGGATTGATCGCTTACTCTCTGCAAATAAAAAGTCATGAACCAGCGTACCATCATCTAAAACTGCTTGCGCTCTTATTCCTGCAGGATAGGATTGCAGGTCATTAAGTTTTATCAGAGGACTGTATTTTTGCACCTCCTTTAAATAACCTCTCTTAAAGATTGAGTTTTTCATTTCATATAAGCCTGATTTAAAGTTTTTCGTAAGAACCTTATGAAAGCCTTTAAACGATAATAACTGAAGGGTGTCCTTTATGCTGAAATTAAACTTACTATAACCCTCACGCTTAAAGCCAAGAACTGCATTAGGCCCAACTGTAATGCTTCCATCAATCATTTTAGTTAAATGAACCCCTAGGAAGGGAAGGCTTGGATCAGGTATTGGGTAGATCAAATGCTTAACGAGGTTGTTATGTTTTTCAGGAAGCTTGAAGTATTCACCTCTAAAAGGAACAATTTGAAAGTTAATTTTAATTTTAAGTAATTTCGCTATTCTATCAGCCATTAGCCCAGCGCAGCAGACAAGGTATCTTGAGTTGAAGGTTTCATTAGGAGTTGTAACTTGAATTCTATCTTCATCTTCTTGTAGATTAATTATTTTAGTATTTAGAAGAAATTCGCCACCTAACGACTCAAATTGTTCTGTCATTTTTTCTGTAATTAATTTATAGTTAACAATTCCAGTTGATTTAACTAAAAGTGCACCAATACCAAAAACATTTGGCTCAATTTCATTTAACTTATTTTGATCTAAAACTTCAACTCCAATATCATTTGATTTACACCTTTCATAAAGCTCATCCATGCGCTTTAATTCAACATCATTTGTGGCTACTAGCAATTTGCCGCACTGATGGAATGGAATTTGATGAAGTGAGCAGAATTTGATTGTTTCTGTTAATCCTTCTCTGCAAAAT
>CAJXOB010000007.1 GCA_913057955.1 uncultured Gammaproteobacteria bacterium
CGAGATGTTGGTTTTTCAACACTTACTTTTTTTAGCAATATTAAATACTCTTTACAACACAATTATGAAATTTTTTATTTATACATATATCTCTTTAAATGATAGAGGTGAATTGCCAATTAACGCTGTTCATTTCATAAAAAATTATTTGATTGGCGATATTTTAGGCTCTCTAATTGTTTTATTTTTTGCGGCCTTAGTGGTTGTTCCAGGGATACGATACTTGGCGCCTCACCTTATACCCAAGGAAGATAAATTGAGTTAGATTGTAAGTTTTTACCAATAACAAAACATTAAACTAGGCTGTCTATTAATATACTTGCGCTTCTAATTCGAGAAAAATCAGCATTCATGACCTCATTGGAAACAAGAGTACTTTTGTTTTTTAATTGAAACTGTTGTGGTTTTGTTTGAATTAAATTAATAATTTTTGATGTGTCGATGCTATTTTTTTCATTTAAAGTAATTTCTACTTTATCGTCATAGATATTAATCTTAAGAATGCCTATTTCCATCGATTGTATTTTTAATGAAGCTGATTCAAAAAGGTTGTTAGTTTGATCTGGAATAGGGCCAAAGCGATCAATCATTTCTATTTTTAGCTCTTTTAATTCGTCAATGTTTGCTGCACTTGCAATTCTCTTATAGAGAATTAATCGCTCATGAACATCCTGTAAATAGGTATCAGGTATGATACAAGCTATGCCGGAGTTGATTTCAACTTCTTGAACTAATGCATCTTTGATATCAAATTTGGTATTATTTTTTATTGCTTGAATGGTGCGCTTTAATAAGTCATGATATAAATTAAACCCAATTTCTGATATTTTTCCACTTTGATTTTCTCCAAGCAAGTCCCCAGCACCTCTAATCTCAAGGTCATGATTGGCTAGCATAAATCCTGCTCCAAGTTCTTCTAGTGAGGCTATAGCATCCAGTCTTTTCCTTGCGTTTGCTGTAATTGACTGGTGAGACTTAATGATAAGATAAGCATATGCTTTATGATGAGATCTTCCAACCCTGCCACGAAGTTGGTGAAGCTGGGCAAGCCCAAAGTTTTGTGCATTGTTAATAATAATTGTATTAGCACTTGGAATATCAATTCCAGTTTCAATAATTGTAGTGCAAACTAAAAGCTGAAAGCGCTGGTGATAAAAATCGGCCATTATTTGCTCAAGTTCTTTACTTGGCATTTGACCATGCGCAATTCGAACTTTTAGATTTGGCATAAGATCGCTCAAAGATTCTGCCATATTGTCAATTGTATCAATATCATTGTGAACAACAAAAATTTGACCTCCTCGATGTAGCTCTCGAGAACACGCCTCCTTAATTGTATTTTTATCCCATTCATCTACAAAGGTTTGTATTGCTGTTCTTTTAGCTGGAGGAGTGGCAATAATTGACATCTCTCGAAGCGAGCCTAGCGCCATGTTTAGTGATCTAGGAATAGGTGTTGCAGTCATAGTCAATATATCACTTTGACCGCGGATTTTTTTAAGTGCCTCTTTTTGCTTTACGCCAAACCGATGCTCTTCGTCAATAATAATTAAACCTAAGTTATGATATTTAATAGTTCCTTGAATAAGTTTATGAGTCCCAATAATAATATCAATCTTTCCATCATTAAGATGAGATTTAATTTCGTTTTGTTCTTTTACGTTTTGAAACCTTGAAAGGGATTTAATTACAATTGGAAATTTGGAAAAGCGGTCATTAAAAGTTTGATCATGCTGGTTGGCTAATAGTGTTGTAGGAACAAGAATTGCAACTTGCTTGCCAGATTCAACAGCTATAAAGGCAGCTCTCATTGCGATTTCAGTTTTACCAAACCCTACATCTCCACAGACTAGTCGATCCATTGGTCTTTCAGATTGCATATCTAAAAGAACATCATCCATTGTTTTTAATTGATCTGGAGTTTCCTCAAATGGAAAGGTAGATACAAAAGAACTATAAGCGTCATTTGGCACTGGATAGGCAAATCCTTTTTGAGATTGACGTTTTGCATAAATTTCTAATAGTTCAGCGGCAACATCATATAGTGCTTCCGCTGCTTTTCTTTTTGCTTTAGTCCACTGCTGACTTCCTAACTTATGAAGAGGCGCATTGTCTGAGCTTGCACCAGAGTATCTTGAGATAAGATTAAGCGCAGCAATGGGAACCATTAGTACCGAGCCATTTGCATACTCAAGGGACAGAAAATCTTGCTGATTCCCATCAAAGCTTCGACTTTTAAGTCCTAAATATCGTCCAACACCATAATGCTCATGAACGACAGGATCACCTAACTGAATCTCAATAAGACTTTTAATTGCTTCATCAAAATCTTTATGTTTTGCTCTTCGTCTTCTCCTTTGCTTGACAGCATCCCGACCAAATAAATTAGTTTCAGTAATAATTGCAATCTGTTCAAATAGAACACCCTCACTCAGACTTGCATTAGTTATGCATAGCCTGTTATTTTGATTCTGAAAGTCACTCCAGTCAGAGCAGTTATTTACTTTAAGTTGATGCGTTGAAAGCAGATCAGTGAGAACACTTTGCCTGCCTTCTGATTCACAAACGATTAATATTTGCCCATCAAAATTTTCAATAAACTTAATTAATTTATTAAGTGGCTTTTTTGTTTGGGCTTCTATTTTCAGTGGAGGAAGTATAGAAGAAGAGAAGTTAAAACTTTCTTTTTTTTCTATTTTTGAGCTTTGTATTTGTATTTGTTTTTTGTCAATAATTTTTTTTAAAAATTTTTCAGTACTTAAAAATACTTTATTGATTTCTAAAGGAAGTCTTTCTAATGAACCTTTGCAATACTCAAAACGCTCTAATAATTCTTTAGTTTGAAGCTCCATTGCTTCAACAAGGCCTTTTTGATAAACAAGTACAGGCTCATTCGAAATATAGTCAAACAGAGTTTCAGTTTTTTTAAAGAATAAAGGCAAATAAAATTCAATTCCTCCCGGATAACGACCTTCACTCACTTCGCTATAAATAAATCCATCAGTATTACCAAATTCAGATAAATAGTTGTTTTTGAAAGTTGTGATGCTTTCACTATCTGTTGCAAATTCTCTAGCAGGGAGTAGGTTGATTTCTTCAATGATTGCAATTGAACGCTGTGACGATGTATCAAAAGATCTCATTGAGTCTATTTCGTTATCAAATAGGTCTATTCGATAAGGGTTACTAGTGCCCATTGGGTATAAATCAATTAAGGCGCCCTTAATACAGAACTCACCTTGCTCCATAACGGTTGTTACTCTGCGGTATCCAATTTTGATGAGGTTTTCTGAAAAAGATTCAATCTCAAGATGCTGATTAGTTTTTAGGTGAAGACTATATGTTTCAATATAATTCTTTGGACATAATCTTTGAGATAAGGTTTCAAGTGTTGTTATTACTATGCCAGATTTAAGAGAGGGTAGTTTTGAGAGCGTTTCTAATCTTGATGAAACAATATCTGGGTGTGGTGAGAAATGGTCAAACGCTAAAACTTCCCAACTTGAAAAATCTAATATGTTTAAAGAAGTATTAAAAAATTTGAGTGCCTTTTTAACTTCATCATAATGAGAAATATCTTTTGCAATATAGAGCACTACTTGATTTTTAGACTCAGCAAATTCAATGAGAGCTAAAGCCTCTGAAGACCCAAAAAGAGATCCCCAATAACTTTTTAAGCCAGGTGCAAAAGGCTTAAATTCTTCCGGATATAAAATGCTCATAGGATATGAACATTTTCCTTAGCTAGCATTTTAATAAGTTGGATTGTTGGAAGTCCAATTAGGCTATTAGGGTCACTACCCTCCATATTACTAAATAATGCAATTCCTAGTCCTTCAGACTTGAAGCTACCAGCACAATTAAGAACATCTTCTTTATTTAAGTAGGACAAAATTTGATTATCAGAAAGTTGTTTAAAGGTAACCTTGAAAAGCTCAACATGAGTTTGAATTTTTAAGGTTTCAGTATTCAAGAGAGCCAACCCAGTAAGAAATGTAATAGTTTTTCCAGAACTTTTCTTTAGCTGCAAAAAAGCATTCTCATGGCTGCCTGGTTTAGTAAATATTTCATCTTCTTCATTATTTCCATTACCAAGGGTAGCTACCTGATCTGATGCAATGATAAGGCCTGAGTGAGACTTGGCTGCCTCTAGAGCTTTTTCTTTTGACAATCGATTAACTAGATTAAAAGGAGTCTCTCCATTTTTTCTACTTTCATTAATATCTGGCGATGTTGTTTGAAAGTCAATACGAAGCCTCTCTAAAATAGCTTTTCTAAATGGCGATGATGAGGCTAGAATGAGTGACACTAGAAGTTTAAAAATTGTAAAATATTCTAATATTTTACTTCAATCAGGCAGAATTTATGAGCTTATCAATAGTAGTCGCAATGGATGAAAATCGTCTGATTGGTAAAGACAATAAGTTGCCATGGCATCTTCCTGCGGATCTTGCTTATTTTAAAAAAATTACTACTGGAAAGTCAATTGTAATGGGCCGAAAAACGTATGACTCTATTGGTAGGCCTTTACCAAATCGTCGAAATATTGTAATTTCTCGAAACTCAAAAACTTTAATTACAGGTTGTGAAGTCCTAACTAGCATTGATGAGGTGCTCTCAATCACTAAAGATGAAGATGAGGTAATGGTAATTGGGGGAGCCAGTCTTTGTGAGCAATTACTGCCGCAAGTTAGTAGACTTTATATTACGAAGATTGAAGGTAAATTTGATGGTGACGTCTATTTTCCTGAATATGATGAGTCTGATTGGCGCCAGGTTAGCTGTGAGTCACATCCTTCAGATGATTCGAATCAGCATGCTCATCACTTTCTTATATTAGAGAGGTAATTATGAAAAGTTTTATTTTATTGGGTTTAATCGCTTTGTACCTATCAGGCTGCGTTTTTACTAAAGTGGTTACGGTTCCTATGAGGGTTACCGGAGCAGTCGTATCCGTAATACCTGTTATTGGTGATGGAGTTAATAGTGTCTTAGGTTCAAGCGCCGATGTAATCGACGCGATACCTATCTAACTCGCTTGAAGTAATTGCTTACTTTTGGCCGCAAGAACTTCTTTTAAAGCTTTCGGCATCACTTTTACAAAATGAGTTATTTCTTCGCTCCAATTGCTGAGTATTTTATTAGCTATTTTTGAGCCAGTCAATTCGAAATGTTTAGTTAAAAGTTCAAATAACTCGGTAGTAGATTCTTTATCCATCGGATCAAAATCTATTGTAGATGGGTTAGATCTTCCTTGAAGAGTTAGGTTAGGATTGTATACAAAGGATATTCCACCACTCATACCAGCACCAAAGTTACGCCCAACTTCACCCAGTATTACTGCGCGACCACCTGTCATATATTCACAGCCATGGTCACCAATCCCCTCAACAACGGCAATCAGTCCAGAATTTCTGACACAAAAGCGCTCTGAGACTTGTCCTGATAAATACATTTCACCTCCAGTAGCACCATATCCACAAACATTTCCAGCGATGATTTCATTATGCGCTAGGAAGGTTGAATCTTTTGGTGGATAAATAATAATTCGACCACCAGACAAACCCTTGCCAACATAATCGTTAGCATCGCCCTCAATAGATAGGGTAATTCCATTTGCTAGAAATGCGCCAAAAGATTGTCCAGCAGAACCCTTAAAAACAACATTTATTGCGCCATCTTTTAGGTTATTACCATTTCTAGTTTTGACAACATGGGACGAAAGCATAGCGCCAACAGCCCTGTCAACATTAGAAATGCTTGATTCAAGTTTAACTTTACCATTTCCTTCAATTGCATTTTTTGATTTAGCAATTAAATCATGATCCAGTTGCTCGTTGAGTTGATGATCTTGCTTTATAGTTTGATAGGTGCCTGCATTCCTATGTTGATTATCAGCAGGAGTTAATATTTTGCTAAGATCAATTGAGTCTTGTTTCCAGTGATTTATTGCTTTGTTCATTTCAAGCATATCAACTCGGCCAACCATGTCGGTCAGTTTTGTAAATCCAAGTTCTGCCATAATAATACGTAAATCCTCTGCCACCATAAATAAGTAATTAACAACATGTTCAGGTTTACCAGTGAATTTTTTTCGCAAAACTTTGTCTTGTGTTGCAATACCAACTGGGCACGTATTTAGATGGCATTTTCGCATCATAATGCAGCCTAATGTTATCAGTGGTGCTGTAGAAAAACCAAATTCTTCAGCTCCCAATAACGCAGCTATTGCAACATCTCTTCCTGTTTTAAGTTGTCCATCAGTTTGAATTACTACTCTTGAGCGCAAATCATTCATTACTAATGTTTGGTGAGTTTCAGCAACTCCAAGCTCCCAAGGAAGTCCCGCATGTTTAATCGAGGTTAATGGAGAAGCGCCAGTTCCACCATCATGTCCAGCAATAACAATATGATCTGATTTTGCTTTAGTAACGCCTGCAGCAACAGTGCCTACTCCAACTTCTGATACTAGCTTTACGCTTATTCTAGCAGCTGGATTGGATCGTTTTAGATCAAAAATAAGCTGCGAAAGGTCTTCAATTGAATAAATATCATGATGAGGCGGGGGACTAATTAAACCAACACCCGCAGTTGAGCAGCGTATTTTAGCAATAAAATCATCCACCTTTCCACCAGGGAGCTCGCCACCCTCACCCGGTTTGGCGCCCTGCGAAACCTTAATTTGTAGTTCATCAGCATTATTTAGGTATTCAATGGTAACGCCAAATCGACCAGAGGCCACTTGCTTTATTGCACTTCGTCTAGAGTCTCCATTTGCATCTGGAGTCCAACGATTCGGATCCTCACCACCCTCACCAGTATTCGATTTACCACCTATTTGGTTCATAGCAATTGCAAGAGATTCATGAGACTCTGGTGATATTGAGCCCAGACTCATTGCTCCTGTAACAAATCTTTTGACAACCTCTTTTGCTGACTCAACTTTATCAATATCAATTGAGGCGCTTGATTTAAAAGACATTAACCCTCTAAGAGTGCAATTTCTAGTACCCTCATCATTAGATTTTTTAGCAAATTCCCAGTATGCATTTTGATCATTACTTCTAGCAGCCTTTTGCAAGCTTGTAATAGTTTCTGGTTCCCACATATGTTTTTCACCACCACTTCGCCAGGCATAATGGCCAAGATTATTGAGTGAGTTTGAGAGAAATGCTTTTTTATGTTGCTGTTCAGATTCAGTTTGAATGACGTCAAATCCAACACCACTAATACGACTTGCTGTTTCAAAAAAGCATTTATGCATAACTTCATCAGACAAACCAACAGCCTCAAATATTTGAGCCCCTTTATATGAAGCAAGAGTTGAAATACCCATTTTAGCCATCACTTTGAGCATTCCCTTTGCTATTGCTTTACGATATGCGCTGACTATAGCTTCATCATTTTCTAGGGCTACTAAGTTATCTCTTCTTGCCTGCCATAAGGCTTCAAAAGCTAGGTATGGATTAATAGCATCTGCACCAAATCCTGTCAATAGACAGAAGTGATGAACCTCTCTAGCTTCACCAGTTTCAACAATTATTCCAACTTGGGTTCGCTTATGAGTGGCAACTAAATGCCGGTGAACTGCTGAAGATGCTAGGAGTGCACTTACAGCATTTCTACGAGAGTCAATTTTCCTATCAGATAGTATGACAAGGCTATGGCCATCATTTATAGCTTGAGTACTTTGTGCACAAATTGAGTCAAGCATTTTACTTAGGCTCTGGCCCTCGTTAATGTCATAGGTGATATCAATTGTTTTACTTGTCCATCCTCGATGATTACACTCTTTAAGTGAGGACGTTTCTTCATTTGTTAAAATTGGGTGCTCAATGACTAATCGGTTTGCATTTTCAGCTTTATTAGTGAGTAAATTTCCTTCAGGACCAATCGAGCAGCTTAAGGACATAACAACTTCTTCGCGAATTGAGTCAATAGCTGGATTAGTAACCTGAGCAAAAAGCTGTTTAAAGTAGTCATAAATTATTCGTGACTGATCAGAGAGGCAAGCTAAAGCAGAGTCATTTCCCATTGATCCAACTGGATCTCTCAGCTCAGTTACAAGAGGCAGTAACATAAACTTTAGAGTTTCAGTGCTATAACCAAAGGCTTGCAATCGGTTTATAAGTGTGTCTGGAAAAAAGCCTTTCTCATTAGTATTAGCTTTTAAATCAGATAGAGATATTTGTTGCTCTTTAAGCCAATCACCATAAGGGTTTTTAGACGCAAAGCTACTTTTAATTTCATCGTCATCAACTAGCCTGCCTTTTTCAAAGTCAACAAGAAACATTTTACCAGGTCTAAGGCGACCCTTCGTTTTAACATTATTGGTTGCAACGTCCACAACACCAACTTCAGATGCCATAATCACTCGATCATCATGCGTTAGATAGTAACGCGAAGGTCTAAGGCCATTTCTATCAAGGACAGCTCCTATATATCTTCCATCAGTAAAAGCTATAGATGCAGGACCGTCCCAAGGTTCCATTACATTTGAAAAATACTCATAAAAAGCTTTTTTCTCCTTGCTCATTTCCTTATCATTTTGCCAAGCTTCAGGAACCATCATCAATACAGCTTCTTGAAGAGATCTTCCATTCATTAATAGAAATTCTAAAACATTGTCGAAGCTTCCTGAGTCAGAAACCTCAGTTTCGATTATGGGTAAAGTTTTTGATAAATTACTACCAAAAATTTCACTTTCTAAGACTCCTTCACGAGCCCTCATCCAGTTAAAGTTGCCTTGGCGAGTATTAATTTCACCATTATGGGCCATAAATCTACATGGTTGTGCGCGATCCCATGAAGGGAATGTGTTGGTTGAAAAGCGTGAGTGAACCATGGCTAAATATGTACTGAATTTCTTATTATTTAGATCTGGATAAAAGTCTAATAGTTGTGAGCCCATTAGCATCCCTTTATAAATAATTACCCTGGTAGAAAGGCTACAAATATAAAAAAGTAATGCTTGAGAAAGTGACTCATCAGTTCGAATAATCTTTGAGACATTTTTTCGAATTATATAAAGAATTCCTTCAAAAGTCTCAGTATCTATATTCTTTGAGTTTCCAATAATAAGTTGTTTCATCACTGGCTGTGAATTTCGAGCTGTCTCCCCAACATCTGCTTTATCAGGGTCAACAGGGGTATCTCGCCATCCAATTAAAGTTTGTCCCTCATCTTTTATAGCTTTTTCAATGACTGAAATACAATGCTTTCTTTCTATATTGTCTTGAGGCAGAAAAACATTTCCAACACCGTAACTTCCAGCATTAACTTCAATATCAAAAAGAGTTTTAATTTCCTCTGAAAAAAAGTCATGTGGAATATTGGTTAAGATACCTGCACCGTCTCCAGTATTTGCCTCACAGCCGCAAGCACCACGATGATCCATGCGAGAAAGCATTTCTAGTGCATCTTTTGTGATGTCATGAGAAGATTGACTTTTGACGTTGGCAATGAATCCAACACCACAATTCTCTTTTTCATTGTTTGGATGATAAAGTCCGCGAGCCCTTGGCAAGTGTAATTGCTTATTTTTCATGAAAATTGGTTTTTAAAACGAATCTAAGAATTCATATAATAATACCTTATATTTGCTCGCTTTCAAAGCCCAAATTTACTTACTGATATTGTCATACTGGGGATTTTAAGGTAGAATATTTTTATTTTGTTATTCTTATGTTGGCAATTATTTCTCCTTCAAAAACGCAAGACTTTTCTCAATGTGATGTTGATTTTTATTCTCAAACTAGACAATTGGAAAACTCCAATGAGTTGGTTAGCATTTTAAAAAATAAAAGTCAATCTCAAATTTCTAAACTCATGTCGTTGAGTGAGAAATTATCAAAGGTGAATTTTGATCGCTTTCAGAAGTTTAAATTGCCTTTCACTCGAGACAATGCAAAGCAAGCAATACTTGCTTTTAAAGGAGATGTTTATAACGGAATTGATGCCACATCTTTCTCAAAAAATGACCTTGAGTTTGCACAAGATAGCGTTCGAATGCTTTCTGGCCTTTATGGCGTTATCAGGCCACTTGATTTAATACAGCCGTATCGTTTAGAGATGGGAACCAAGCTTTCCAATTCTAAAGGTAAGGACCTATACGAGTATTGGGGAACTGAGATAAGCGATGTTCTCAATGAAGATGAGTCTGAACTCATAGTCAATCTTTCATCGAATGAATACTTCAAAGCCGTAGATCAAACGAAACTTAATGCGAATGTTTTGGATATTGTATTTAAGGAAAAAAAAGACGAAGCATACAAAGTCATAGGTATTTATGCAAAGCGTGCAAGAGGTCTAATGGTGAATTACATTATAAGAAATCGGTTACAGAGCTCAGAGCCCTTAAAAGATTTTTCGGATGAAGGTTATAGATTCGATAAAGACCTTTCTAGTGATTCATCTTGGGTTTATCTGAGAGGTTAAAGCCCACAATATTTGTAAAACTATTTAAGGTGTGTTTCATTAGTATGACTGGTATTATTTCTTTTCTTTTTAATGCGTATTAATGACCGATGATTAAAGTTTATACATCTCACTCTTGTTTCTACTGCACAAGGGCAAAAAACTATCTGGATAATCTTGATATTGATTATGAAACGTTAAACATTCAAGAAGATAAAGATGCCAGAGATTTTTTTGTTAAGTCCGGCTTTAGAACAGTCCCTCAAATTTTTGTAAATGACAAGCTCTTATGTAAGGGCGGGTCTGATGGCTTAGTGCAAATGAGCAAAGAAGATATTCATAATAAAGTTTTTGAGATTACTGGGTCACGCATTTAAATACTTCTAATTCCGGCAACTCCATGGGCTCCAATACTTAAAGCTTTTTCAAAGAGTTCTTTCCTCATTCCGCCAACTAAAAAAACTGGCAACTCACACTGCCTGATAATGCTAGAGGCCCTCTCCCACCCCAAGGGTTTAGAATTTGGATGCGTCAATGTGTCTTCAATTGGGGATAAACTGATGTAATCAGCCAAAATATTTTCTGCATGCAATGCCTCATCAATATTATGGGTTGATGCGCCAAAAATTTTAGCCTCTGAAATTGGCCTTTCTTTTAAAGACATTAGCTCGAAGCTAGTTAAGTGCCAACCATCACAAGGTTCATTAAAGGCTTTGTTAGGAGTATTTAGGATAAGTTTCGCTTGATTTTCTTTGCATAATTTGAATATCCTTTCTATGTAAGCGTTATCAAGAGATGTTTTGCTTCTTAGTTGTATAATTTTGATACCATTAGATAAGCGTTTTTTGCATTCATTAAAGACTTTATCAGATTGATGATTATCAGGCGTAATCCAATAATATTTTGGGAGTGAAAATTTATGAATAATTCTCAACATAGTTGGGAGTAATTTGAAATTTTTGAATTTATCTGCACTACTCCAAGTAATTTCTTGTCCTTCAAATCCTACTGGCTCCCCTAGGTAATCATCAATACTATAAACCGATAAATTGATGGTTTTTTCAGGATAGATATGTTGAATCTTTTGAACTAACTTACAGTCTTTAACAGTGATTCCTGTTTCTTCAAAAAGCTCTCTTATGATCGCACTAACATGATCTTCACCTGACTCTACTTTCCCTCCTGGAAGCTCCCAGTAGTCCGCCATAAATTGATTTTTTTGACGCTTAGCAATAAATACCTCATTGTTATTATTTTGTATTATCCCAACTACTACTTCAACACTGGTATTTTTATAAGGCACAATTTTTTAAATTTTGGGTATTTTATGGATGCACTTTCTATTATCACAGTTAACACAAGTCCGAGGTAAAATAACGACTTTAATATTTGAAACTATATAGTGGAACTTAATAAAAAAATCCAATCGCTCATGCCCTTTAAGGATAGCCTTAAAGCCAACCTTATGGGTATTGAAAAAGAGGGTTTGCGCGTTTCAGAAGATGGGAGTATTGCGCAAACGCCGCACCCAGAAGGATTAGGCTCTGCTCTAAAAAACCCTGCAATCACTACGGATTTTAGCGAAGCATTACTTGAATTAGTCACTCAGCCTTTAATGGGGGCGGGTCAAGTTCTAGATGAGCTGACGGCAATCCATAATTATATTTATTATCACCTACCGCAAAATGAGCGATTTTGGCCTGCTAGTATGCCTTGCATATTAAGAGGGCAAACCACTATACCTATTGCGAATTATGGAAGTTCAAATTTAGGAATGATGAAGACAGTTTATAGGCGCGGTCTTTCTAATCGATATGGCAGCGTAATGCAGGCAATTGCTGGCATTCATTTTAACTATTCATTTTCATTAGAGTTTTGGCAGTCATATCGTGAATTAATATCACCAAAAGACACTGATTCCAAAGGCTTTATGGATGTTCACTATATGGGATTAACTCGAAATGTTTTGAGATATGGCTGGCTAATTCCTTATTTGTTTGGAGCTTCTGCAACAGTATGTAAGTCATTTATGCATGACTATCATGAACATAATTTAGAAGAGTTTGATGACAATACTTTGTATTTACCCTATGCGACTTCGTTAAGAATGGGCGATATTGGTTATCAGAATTCTCAAGAAGATGAGAAAGGAGTTAAGGCTAACTATAATAGTTTATGCCACTATATATACAGTCTTCGTGCGGCTATGAAAACCAACTGTGAGGATTTTGAAAAAATTGGCGTAAAGAAAAATGGAGAGTACCAACAGCTCAATACAAATATTCTTCAAATCGCAAACGAGTACTACTCTTCGGTACGTCCTAAGCCTATTTTAGGTGCAAATGATAGGCCTCTTAGAGCACTTAATAATAATGGCATAGGTTATATTGAAGTTCGCTCACTAGACATCAACCCTATGCTTGAAGTAGGAATCGATAAGCAGCAAATTGAGTTTCTAGAAGCATTCTTACTGTTTTGTCTTTTGGAGGACTCTCCAGCAATTTCATCATCCGAGTTAGTAGAAATTGACTCTAATGCACTCTTGGTTGCGCATCAAGGTAGAAAACCTGGCCTGATGCTTGGTCATAATGGTGAAGATGTATTGTTATCTGCCTGGGGTGAAAGTCTTTTTGGTGGAATAAAGCAATGTTCAAAGTTATTAAGTAGCGCGCATCAAGAGTCAGTAGAGAGTATTTCGGCTCGAATCAAAAATCCTGATTTAACGCCATCAGCAATAATGCTTAATGAGATGAGTCACCAAGAGATAGGTTTTTTTGAATTCACTAATCAATTTAGCCGTAAATATAAAATACAAAATCAAGAAAAAACTTTTGATAAGGCCAGTTTTCATAAACTAGATGAGCTGGCAATCAATTCCATAAAAGAGCAACTAGAGGCAGAATCTAATGACGTTATAAGCTTTGATCAATTTTTAGAAGATTATTTTGAAGATGACGTTTAAGATAGAAACTATATGCGCACTAGCAACTGCCATAGGACAAAGCGGTATTGGGGTTATAAGAGTTTCAGGCCCACTATCTAAAATTATCTCTAAAAAAATATTGCATTTAGAGTTAAAGCCTCGACATGCTTTTTATGGTCCTTTTTATGACAATGAAGATAATACTATTGATAAAGGCGTAGCAATATACTTCCCTGGCCCTAACTCGTATACTGGTGAAGATGTTGTTGAGTTCCAAGGTCATGGCGGTATGAGCGTTATGAGAAAACTGTTAGAAACTGCTTTAATTTTTGGTGCTAGACTTTCTGAGCCTGGCGAGTTTAGTAAGAGAGCTTTCCTAAATGGCAAGATGGACTTAGTGCAGGCTGAGGCAGTTCAAGACTTGATCCAATCAAGCTCAGAGGAGTCTGCCCTTAGTGCGGTAAGATCCTTAACCGGTGAGTTTTCGGAAAAAATTAACCATTTACTCTCAGAGCTAACTTCCTTAAGAGTTTTTGTAGAGGCAACTATTGATTTTTCTGATGAGGAGATAGATTTTCTTGAATCTCATCAAGTCTCAACTAAGCTTAAAAATTTAAAAGATTTACTTACAAGTATTTTAGAGAGTGCTAATCAAGGCGCAATTTTAAGAGATGGGCTTCACGTTGCGATTGCGGGAAAACCAAATGCAGGGAAATCTAGTTTACTTAATGCACTTACAAAACAGCCTAGCGCTATTGTTACCGATATTGCCGGTACAACAAGAGATGTATTAAAAGAAACGATTCATGTTGATGGAATGCCGCTTCATATTATAGATACAGCTGGACTTCATAATAGTGAGGACATCATTGAGCAAGAGGGTATTAGAAGAGCATATACTGAAATTAATAATGCAGATGTGGTGTTGTTGGTTTTTGATGCAAAAGATGAGCTACCTGATTTCTCAATATTGCCCGATTTGGTTAAAAATAAACCAATCATATGTATAAGAAATAAGATTGATCTTATAAATACTAAATCTAATGTTAATAAACTGGACAATCAGTTAGAAGTTTGGCTTTCAGCTAAAAATGGCGATGGAGTAGATTTACTTAGAAAGGCTCTAGCTGAATTTGCCGGCTTAAATTCCGCTGGTGAAGGAGTGTTTCTTGCTCGAAAAAGACATATTGACTCAATTGATGAAACGCTTATATATATTGATAGCGCTATTGAGCAATTAGAAGGTGGGGCGAGCGAGTTAGTTGCAGAAGATTTGCGGCAGGCCGGCATGTCTCTTGGACAAATTACTGGGGAGTTTTCTTCAGATGATCTTCTGGGCGAAATCTTCTCTTCATTTTGTATTGGCAAATAGAGTACAATTATCTCTTTTCGAAAGAAAAAATAAAGGAAGTTACTAAGTTTAAAATAAGTCTCTAAATTATTGATTTTAATGGCTATTTTTAGGTGAGTTATCCTATCAATAAAGCCCCATTAAAGTTTATTTGAGAAATATTCGTAATATAGCTTGACGATACTGTTTGAGCATGTATAATTTCCCGCTTTCACCGACCAAAAAGAACTTTTTTAGTTGGTAGCTCTTTAAAAATTTATCAAGCAACTTGTGTGGGCACTCGTGCAAGAAATTGTGCAGTGCACATAAAAAACAAAAGCAGATAAGCTTTTTAAAAAATTGAACTATTGGTTATAAAATGCCAAGTGTTCTAAAAAGTCAAAGATTAAACTGAAGAGTTTGATCCTGGCTCAGATTGAACGCTGGCGGTATGCTTAACACATGCAAGTCGAACGGAAACGATACTAGCTTGCTAGTAGGCGTCGAGTGGCGGACGGGTGAGTAACGCGTAGGAATCTACCTGATAGTGGGGGATAGCCCGAAGAAATTCGGATTAATACCGCATAATCTATTCGTAGTAAAGTGGGGGACTTTCGAGCCTCACGCTATCAGATGAGCCTGCGTAAGATTAGCTAGTTGGTAGGGTAAAAGCCTACCAAGGCGACGATCTTTAGCTGGTCTGAGAGGATGATCAGCCACATCGGGACTGAGACACGGCCCGAACTCCTACGGGAGGCAGCAGTGGGGAATATTGGACAATGGGGGCAACCCTGATCCAGCAATACCGCGTGTGTGAAGAAGGCCTGAGGGTTGTAAAGCACTTTCAATTGTGAAGAAAAGCTAGCGGTTAATAGCCGTTAGCCTTGACGTTAACTTTAGAAGAAGCACCGGCTAACTCCGTGCCAGCAGCCGCGGTAATACGGAGGGTGCAAGCGTTAATCGGAATTACTGGGCGTAAAGCGTGCGTAGGCGGTTTATTAAGTCAGATGTGAAAGCCCCGGGCTTAACCTGGGAACTGCATTTGAAACTGGTCAACTAGAGTATGGTAGAGGAAAGTGGAATTTCTGGTGTAGCGGTGAAATGCGTAGATATCAGAAGGAACATCAATGGCGAAGGCAACTTTCTGGACCAATACTGACGCTGAGGTACGAAAGCGTGGGTAGCAAACAGGATTAGATACCCTGGTAGTCCACGCCGTAAACGATGATAACTAGCCGTTGGGGGGATTTACCCCTTAGTGGCGAAGCTAACGCGTTAAGTTATCCGCCTGGGGAGTACGGCCGCAAGGTTAAAACTCAAAGGAATTGACGGGGACCCGCACAAGCGGTGGAGCATGTGGTTTAATTCGATGCAACGCGAAGAACCTTACCTGGTCTTGACATCCTGCGAACTTTCTAGAAATAGATTGGTGCCTTCGGGAACGCAGTGACAGGTGCTGCATGGCTGTCGTCAGCTCGTGTCGTGAGATGTTGGGTTAAGTCCCGTAACGAGCGCAACCCCTATCCTTATTTGCCAGCACATCATGGTGGGAACTATAAGGAGACTGCCGGTGATAAACCGGAGGAAGGCGGGGACGACGTCAAGTCATCATGGCCCTTACGACCAGGGCTACACACGTGCTACAATGGGAAGGACAAAGAGCCGCGAAGCCGCGAGGTGTAGCTAATCTCAGAAACCTTTTCGTAGTCCGGATTGGAGTCTGCAACTCGACTCCATGAAGTCGGAATCGCTAGTAATCGTAGATCAGAATGCTACGGTGAATACGTTCCCGGGTCTTGTACACACCGCCCGTCATACCATGGGAGTGGGTTGCACCAGAAGTGGCTAGTCTAACTTTATTGAGGACGGTCACCACGGTGTGATTCATGACTGGGGTAAAGTCGTAACAAGGTAGCCCTACCGGAAGGTGGGGCTGGATCACCTCCTTAAGAAATGTACGAGTGTTCACACAAGTTGTTTGATAATATTAAAGAAAGAGAAAAAGACCAATAACCCAAATTCAATTTAATTGATATTAAGGGTCTGTAGCTCAGTTGGTTAGAGCGCACCCCTGATAAGGGTGAGGTCGGTGGTTCAAATCCACCCAGACCCACCATTTTTCTGGGTTATTAGTTTTCTATTGGGGCTATAGCTCAGCTGGGAGAGCGCCTGGTTTGCATCCAGGAGGTCAGCAGTTCGATCCTGCTTAGCTCCACCATTTTTCTCGAATGAAAACTTAAATAAGATTTATATATAAGTCTTATTTAAGTTTTTATACCAAGCCTTGGTTTAACCCTTGGTTCGGAGCTCTTTAACAATTTGGATATGAAGTAAAGTTTGTTAAATACAATACAACGTAAAAAGGTGTATTGCATTGACACAACAATTTCAAAAAATATGGATTCTCATTGATAGATTTATCTATCATTGAAAAAATAGAATTCACCGATTGTATCGTAAGATACAGTTAGTGACTTCTCGGTGTAAAAAGAATCATTAACCCAGATACTTTGGGGTTATATGGTCAAGTGAATAAGTGCATACGACGGATGCCTTGGCAGTAGAAGGCGATGAAGGACGTGATAATCTGCGATAAGCTTCGGTTAGCTGATAATAAGCTTTAACCCGGAGATCTCCGAATGGGAAAACCCAGTGATCATAAGATCATTATCCTTAACTGAATACATAGGTTAAGGAGGCAAACCTAGGGAACTGAAACATCTAAGTACCTAGAGGAAAAGAAATCAACCGAGATTCCCTTAGTAGCGGCGAGCGAACGGGGACCAGCCCTTAAGCAATTTTGAGATTAGTAGAATGTTCTGGAAAGTTCAACGACACAGGGTGATAGTCCCGTATACGAAAATCTTTTAATTGTGAAATCGAGTAAGGCGGCGCACGTGAAACGCTGTTTGAATATGGGGGGACCACCCTCCAAGGCTAAATACTCTCTACTGACCGATAGTGAACAAGTACCGTGAGGGAAAGGCGAAAAGAACCCCGGGAGGGGAGTGAAATAGAACCTGAAATCGTATGCATACAAGCAGTGGGAGCAGACTTGTTCTGTGACTGCGTACCTTTTGTATAATGGGTCAGCGACTTACTTCTCAGTAGCAAGGTTAACCATTAGGGGAGCCGTAGGGAAACCGAGTCTTAAATGGGCGTTTAGTTGCTGGGAGTAGACCCGAAACCGGGTGATCTATCCATGGTCAGTGTGAAGGTCAGGTAAAACTGACTGGAGGCGCGAACCCACTTATGTTGAAAAATGAGGGGATGAACTGTGGATAGGGGTGAAAGGCCAAACAAACCCGGAGATAGCTGGTTCTCTCCGAAATCTATTTAGGTAGAGCGTCGCGTATTACTTCTGGGGGTAGAGCACTGTTATGGCTAGCGGGTCGTCAAGGCTTAGTAAACCATTGCAAACTCCGAATACCAGAAAGTATGAGCGCGGCAGACACACTGCGGGTGCTAACGTCCGTAGTGGAAAGGGAAACAACCCAGACCGTCAGCTAAGGTCCCAAAATTATAGTTAAGTGGGAAACGATGTGAAAAGGCCCAGACAGCCAGGAGGTTGGCTTAGAAGCAGCCATTCCTTTAAAGAGTGCGTAATAGCTCACTGGTCGAGTCGGTTTGCGCGGAAGATTTAACGGGGCTAAACTATATACCGAAGCTGCGGATCGCAATTTATTGCGATGGTAGGAGAGCGTTCTGTAAGCCGTTGAAGGTGAACTGTGAGGTTTGCTGGAGGTATCAGAAGTGCGAATGCTGACATGAGTAACGATAAAGGGGGTGAAAAACCCCCTCGCCAGAAGTCCAAGGTTTCCTACGCAACGTTAATCGGCGTAGGGTTAGTCGGCCCCTAAGGCGAGGCAGAAATGCGTAGTCGATGGGAAACGGGTTAATATTCCCGTACTTCATATAACTGCGATGGGAAGACGGAGTAGGTTAGCTCAGCAAGGCGATGGTTGTCCTTGTTCAAGCGTGTAGAAATGGTTCTTAGGAAAATCCGGGAACCTCTATTTCAAGGCGTGATAACGAGCCCTCTTTTGGGCGAAGTGAGTGAGACCATACTTCCAGGAAAATCCTCTAAGCTTCAGGTTATATGAAACCGTACCCCAAACCGACACAGGTGGACGAGATGAGAATTCTAAGGCGCTTGAGAGAACTCGGGTGAAGGAACTAGGCAAAATGACACCGTAACTTCGGGAGAAGGTGTGCTCTTGTTATGTGATATCACTTGCTGATTGAGCAAAGAAGAGCTGAAAAAACTAGGTGGCTGCGACTGTTTATTAAAAACACAGCACTCTGCAAACACGTAAGTGGACGTATAGGGTGTGACTCCTGCCCGGTGCTTGAAGGTTAATTGATGAGGTTAGCGCTTGCGCGAAGCTTTTGATCGAAGCCCAAGTAAACGGCGGCCGTAACTATAACGGTCCTAAGGTAGCGAAATTCCTTGTCGGGTAAGTTCCGACCTGCACGAATGGAGTAACGACGGCCACACTGTCTCCACCCGAGACTCAGTGAAATTGAAATTGCTGTTAAGATGCAGTATACCCGCGGCCAGACGGAAAGACCCCGTGCACCTTTACTACAGCTTTGCATTGAACTCTGATCCTACTTGTGTAGGATAGGTGGGAGGCTTTGAAGCTTTAACGCTAGTTAGAGTGGAGCCACCCTTGAAATACCACCCTGGTATGGTTGGGGTTCTAACCTTGGTCCGTAATCCGGATCGGGGACAATGCATGGTGGGTAGTTTGACTGGGGCGGTCTCCTCCTAAAGAGTAACGGAGGAGCGCAAAGGTATCCTCAGCACGGTCGGACATCGTGCAATGAGCGCAAAGGTAAAAGGATGCTTGACTGCGAGACTGACACGTCGAGCAGGTAGGAAACTAGGTCTTAGTGATCCGGTGGTTCTGAGTGGAAGGACCATCGCTCAACGGATAAAAGGTACGCCGGGGATAACAGGCTGATACCCCCCAAGAGTTCACATCGACGGGGGTGTTTGGCACCTCGATGTCGGCTCATCACATCCTGGGGCTGAAGCAGGTCCCAAGGGTATGGCTGTTCGCCATTTAAAGTGGTACGCGAGCTGGGTTTAGAACGTCGTGAGACAGTTCGGTCCCTATCTACCGTGGGCGTTGGAGACTTGAGGGAAGCTGTTCTTAGTACGAGAGGACCGGAATGGACACACCTCTGGTGTTTCGGTTGTCACGCCAGTGGCATTGCCGAGTAGCTATGTGTGGAAAGGATAACCGCTGAAAGCATCTAAGCGGGAAGCCCCTCCCAAGATTAGGTCTCCCTGATTATTTAATAATCCTAAAGATCCCTCGAAGACTACGAGGTTGATAGGCTAGGTGTGAAAGTGCAGCAATGTATTGAGCTAACTAGTACTAATTGATCGTGAGGCTTGACCATATAACACCCAAGATATTTGGAGATGTTGTTGTGTCAACAGGCAATATGCCTTATAAACTTTACTTTATCCATTTTGTTATACCTTTTTGGTATAAAAACTTTTTAATTCACTTGAAATAAGTTTCGACTTAATTCAAGTAAACAGTTTGCTTAGTGACAATAGCAAGTGTGACCCACCTGATCCCATCCCGAACTCAGAAGTGAAACCACTTAGCGCCGATGGTAGTGTGGGGTCTCCCCATGTGAGAGTAGGACATTGCTAGGCTTTTATTCTAAATACCCCGACCTTTTTTAAGGCGGGGTATTTTTTTATCTGATGCTTAGTCACGTAAAATATAACTATCATTATCACTAGAACTAATGCTTAAGGCCTATGACGGATAACATTGAAGTAAGAAGCATTGCCAGTGGTATCAAAGTAATTGATTCTGGCTATTTCAGCAACGATTTTGCAGCTATATATATTATTAAGCAAAATAATAAGGCTGCGATCATTGAAACTGGAACTACCTTTAGTGTTTCTAATGTTCAAAAAGCGCTTGAGAAAGATGGCCTTAGTTTTTTAGATGTTGCTTATATAATTCCTACTCATGTCCATCTTGATCATGCAGGCGGCGCCGGTGAGCTGATGAAACAGTGCCCAAATGCGAACCTAATAGTTCATCCTCGTGGCGCTAGACATATGATTGATCCCACTAAGCTAATAGCTGGAGCTATAGCGGTCTATGGTGAGCAAAAATTTAAGACATTGTACGGTGAAATTATCCCAATAGAGGCAAGCAGGGTTATCGAGGCAAATGATGACTTTATTTTAGATTTTGATGGAAGAGAGTTGAAGTTTATTGATACTCCAGGACATGCAAAACACCATTTTTGCATTTGGGATATACAAACAGAATCGATGTTTACTGGTGATACTTTTGGCATCTCTTATCGTGATCTTGATCACAATGACCAGGTATATATATTCCCAAGCACAAGTCCGGTTCAGTTTGATCCAGATGAGTTAATTAAAAGCATACATAAAATAATGAAATATGAGCCACAGCGGCTCTGTTTAACCCATTTTGCGGCAATTAAACCAACTCAGCAAGTAGTTGAACAGTTAATAGATGGTATTAATTTTGTTAGTAATTTGGCAAAAAAATATTCTACTAAGGAAGATGCTGAATTAGTAATTCATAACGAGATGATGAGCTATTTTTTAGAAGGAATTGAAAAGATTGGCGTCAAAGACCTTGATTTTTGCAGAGAAAGGTTAGAACTTGATGTCAAAATAAATACTCAAGGTTTAATTTACTGGCAAAAAAATAGTATAAATTGAGACTTGAATTTTATTAATTAAATACTAAGTAAGTATCTTATAGCCCTGTTTTTCTAAACTATAACTATGAAAAATCTTTTACTATATCTAAACCATTATTTTGCCAAGGTACCTGGCCAACTTATACCTTACCGCAAAACAGTTCTTGCATTAGCATTGCTATCAACTATTTTTATGGGGTATGGCGCCTCTCGCTTTGTTTTAGATACTTCATTTGATGTCTGGTTTAGTGAGTCTGATCCTGCAATTGAAGCTTTAGAAGATTTTCGTGACCAGTTTGGAAGTGACGATGGCTTATTTATTGTTTATGAAGCCAAAGATGGTGATGTGTTCTCAAATAAATCTTTAACTCTAGTCTCTGAAATAACAGAGGTGCTGGATAATTATAGGCAGATAAGCGATGATGTTTGGCTAGAAAAGTATGGACTAACCCCTGATATTGTTGAATCATTAAATCATATTAAGCGTGTACAGTCCTTATCTAATATTAGAATTCAAAAAAATGAAGACGATGTTTTAAGCTCTCCTAGGTTAGTTCCTAATAAAATTCCTAGTGATGCCATTACATTAAGTCAGATAAGTTCTGAGGCTGATAATCAGCCTAGTTTGCCGCTTTTTATGTTCTCAAAAGACCATCGTTTTGGGGCAATTTCCATTCAAACAGACTTTGGAGCAATCCCAGTAGTTCAAGAATTAAATGATGAGCTTTCACTGTTGGATGATGATGAGTGGAGCGATGATTTTGATGAAGGTATGGATGATAATGCTGTTATTCAAAAAATTGAATATCAGTCTGACGAGCCAGGACTTTATATCCCATTTATGAAGGCTATAACGGCAGTAATCGAGCAGCCAAAGATGACTGAGCATTTTACTTTTTATCCGATTGGTAACGCTGCAATGATATCTTTAGCTATGGGCACGCTTATTCAAGCTGGTTTTCTCTTGGTAGGTATGGTGGTCATTATTAACCTGTTGCTTTGGTCATTGTTTCGCTCTGCAAGTGCTGTTGTTCTTCCTCAGTTAGCGATTGGGCTTAGTATTCTCTTTGTTATTGGAGGCCTTAGTTGGCTTAATTTAGCATCAACAACTCTTATTGCACTAACAGTCATGCTCATTATTGCAGTTGGTGTAGCCGACTGCGTGCATGTAATGAGTTCTTATTTATTTTTTAGGCGAGATGGCAAAGAACATGATGAGGCATTATCAATGGCTTATGGTAAGACTGGTGTGCCAATTCTACTAACTACAATAACAACGATGGCGGGAATGTCCTCCTTAGCTGTAACTGGGATGCCTATGTTTGTGCAATTTGGCCTCTCTTCTGCAGCAGGCGTATTTTTTGCTTTTTTATACACAATATATTTACTGCCAGTGTTACTCAATTACTGGCACCCAATGCAAATTAAAAAGACTCAGAAAATAAGTGAAAATAGAAAAACTGGAGTAAGGTCGTTAGCGTTTTTATTGAAATCAAAAATATTGAGTTTTTTATGTTTTCTTGTAAACCCAATAGCAAGACTTTCAAAGAGAGTGGGTTTGAATTGGCTCTTAGGCGCAGAATGGCTTCAACCTTTATTAAGCAGGATTCCTGCTTTTGTAGAGCGCTTCCGATACTCTATAGCTATTATTTTTATGAGTGTATTTGTAATATGCTTATATGGAGCAACTCAGGTCAAAATTGACTCCAACCTAGTTGAGCTTTATTCTGATGATGTGCCTATTGGGCAGGCCTATGAAATTGTCGATGAGCACATGATGGGCACAGGAAATATGGTGATCGTTGTAGATACGGCAAGTTCAGATGGAATAATGGATCCAGATGTATTAAATTCAATGAATAGGCTTCAAAATACAATTGAGGAAAATTATAGTGAGTTTATTATCCGCACAAATTCTTTGGCAGATCTAGTAATAGACACTCATGCTATTATGCAAGACTCTGAAGATTATCGAAATATTCCTAATAGTCAAATTGCGGTATCTCAATTGCTTTACTTGTTTAACAGTTCAAACCCTGAAGAGCGACGAGCTCTTGTCAGTGATGATTATAGTAAGAGCCACATAAGTGTTCAATTAAAAAATGCAGGCTCTAATGAATATAAGGATTTTTTCAAAGATATTCAGCGTGATATAAATAAAGAGTTTAATGGATTAAAAGATCAATATCCTGACATAAAAGTGCAGATTACTGGTTCATTTGCTTTAATGATGAGGCTTGCCGATGATATTAGTAAAAACCAATTTAAGAGTTTGGCGATAGCAGCCGTGGTTATTAGTTTGTTATTAATGATAACGCTTGGTTCATTTCAGGCAGGCGTTATGTCGATTATTCCTAATTTAATCCCAGCATCATTAGCATTTGGATTAATGGGCCTTCTTGGAGTTCCGCTCGATACTGATACATTAATGATTGCACCTTTAATTATTGGTATTGCAGTTGATGATACGATTCACTTTATTAGTCACTATAGAATGTCTCTTGCACAAAACCATAATATGAAACTTGCGCTTGTGGAAACTATAAATGAGGTTGGTCAAGCTGTAACATTCACAACTCTCATACTGGGCTGTGGATTTTTAATGCTTACATTTAGTGACTATTTAGGACTAGCAAAGATTGGAACTTTCGGTTCTTTAGCTATATTTGTTGCGCTACTATGCGACTTATTGTTTTTCCCGGCATTGATTATGATTTTCAAGCCGAAGTTTGGCCAGAAAGATGTTGAAGATAATTTAAATTTTATAGAGGCTACAAAATGAATAAATTAATACTTACTTACTCAAAATCAACTTTGCTTACTGTTGTACTTGGCGCGTTTTTAATTTTACAAGCGCCTATTGTATATGCCGAAAATAATTTAAGTGCACGAGAGATTATGGAAAAAGTTGATGATGAGAGTCGTAAGTCTACTGACTCAGCCTTCACTCGAATGAAACTGACTACTTGCAAGTATGGCCTTAGCGGTGGCAAGGTAAAGTGCGCTGAAAAAGCACGTGTTAAGCTAATCGAAAATGCACAAATTAATACTGGGGAGGGCAACCAAGACACTAAGAGTATTGCCATAATCCTTGAGCCTTCGAGTGAAAAAGGAATTGGAATGCTCTCATATAGCTATGATGACAGTGACCGAGATAATGAGACCTGGTTATATCTTTCTGCTCTTGGAAAAGTAAAAAGGATTAGCGTAAGAAATAGCGATGATGAAGAGACCGAGTCTGCAAGTATTTTTGGAACTGAGATGACCACTGAAGATCAAGAGACAGGAAAGCTTGATGACTATACATACGAATTACTAGAGCTTGGAACTTTTAGAGGAAGAGAGGTTGCTGTTATTGAGGCAACACCAAAAAAACATCGAATTAGCAAAAGCAGCTATGGGAAAACGCAAAATTGGATTGATACTGAAAGGTTCATAACTCTTAAGGTGCAAATGTTTGATAAATACAATAACCCGATCAAGAAACTTGAGGTTGGAAAAGTTGAGAAAATTAATGATGTCTGGATGGGAAGAAGTTTGACATTTTTTAATACGGTAAGCAATAGGCTAACAAATATGAAGCTTGAGGCGATAAACTTTGATATGGATATCAAAGAAGATTTTTTAACGCAGCGAGCATTGACTGACCAAGCATTTAGAGAGAAATTTCTGAAGGATTTACGTAAACAGGCTAAATAAATTCTGAAAATGTTAAATTTTATCTACAAAGGAATTATTGCTTTAATTATTGGCTTTGGAATTAACTCCATTTCTATTGCTGAGGATGAGTTATTATTTAACGATGAATTAGTATTTGAAGATTCTGACGAAGATTTTGGCGAGTGGGATGATGGCAGTGATATCTTTGGTGACAATGACATAAATACAGAAAAATCTTTTTCTTGGCTGGATCTGAGTGTTGCACAGAAGTATGGTGTTAACCCTGCAAGTAATTATAGCACTGCTATGGAAAGAACTGAGTTGAGGCTTGGAACTAGTGGCTCTGTTTTTGACTCAGGTTATGGCGAAGTAGAAATTAAAGCAATAAAATATTGGCCGAGTGATAGCAACAACGTAATTGAGGCCAGTGATATTGACGTAGAGAGGGCATTTTTGCAATTTAGTTTTGATGACTGGAGTGCTAAGCTGGGTCGATATACTATTGGCTGGGGTGAGCTTGAAGGTGGCGCACTTGACGTAATTAATCCTTCAGGAGGTCTAACAGATCCATCAATGATTTCTCAATGGATTTTAAGTTCTACTCGTTATTTTGAAAATAGTGATTTAAGCTTTTTTTATAATACAAACCCTAAAATTACAAAAAGTAAATTAATGACCCTTAAAAATGATAGCTATGACGAATTTGGATTGCGCTATGGAATAAGTGGAGAAGGAAGTGATATAGCTTTTTATGTTGGCCAGCTTGTTCCTAATGATGCTCTCACTAACCTAACTGATGGGTTGGTTTATGCAACGCCATATCAATTATTAGGGCTTGGAATGAATAAAGCATTTGATGATTATTTGCTGAAATTTGACCTTGCATATAAACATAACTTGCAGCAAAACCGCTTAGGGCAGTTTGTAGAGGTAGGTAGGATTGATTGGGACTTGGCTTTTGATATTCAAAAAAATGATAGAACAATCTTGATTTCAGTCAACTCTCAGCACCTCTTAGATTTTTATAATGATTATCTAACGCCAACTTTAACTGGAAGTGTCAGTACAGATAAAAATAGTACGACTTATATGGCAAGAGTAAGTGACAAGTTTAGTGATTCAGATTGGAGCTGGAATGCTTCCCATATAATTTTGTCAAACAACGACCTTTCGCTTACTTCAGCTGGGCTTGATTGGGACATTAATGATCATTGGAAGGCGTCATTGAGCGCCACATACGCTGATGCTAAGCCAAACCGCGCTCTAAGCTTACTTGATCAGTACCAAAGAGTTAACTTGGAAGTTAAGTACCAGTATTAGTTTTTAGGTGGTTAAGTTATTGAATTTTAAAGTCAACTTAAAGCATCAATCCTTCTTTCAGCATAGGATATTGTATAATTTAGCTATAATAATTTAGGTATATATAATGTTAGAAAACAAGCTCTTAAGAGGAAGCATTAATTTTGTTGTTGAGCAACTTAAAAGACGTAATTTTACGTTTGATGTTGATGAATTCAATAATCTTGAGGATCAAAGAAAAGTAATCCAAGTTCAAACACAAGAGTTGCAAAATTTACGCAACACCAAGTCAAAAGCTATAGGAAAGGCAAAAGCTTCTGGAGAAGCTATTGAGCCACTTCTAGAAGAAGTTTCTAATCTTGGAAAAAAACTTGATGATGTAAAGGCTTCTTTAACCAATCTTCAATTAAAGATTGATGAGATTGTCATGGCGATTCCAAATTTACCTCACGCTTCTGTACCTGAAGGCGCTAGTGAAAGTGATAACCTTGAGCTTTTAAAATGGGGGGAGCCAAAAAAGTTTGAATTTAAACCCAAGGATCACGTGGATTTAGGTGAAATACTCGGTATTGATTTTGCCGCCGCTGCAAAGATTTCGGGCGCTAGGTTTGTTGTGATGACTGGTAAAATTGCAAAACTTCAAAGAGCGCTCACTCAGTTCATGCTTGATCATCATACTGAGGTTAATGGCTATACTGAGACGTACGTACCTTACCTAGTAAACGCAGACTCTCTAACCGGTACTGGTCAACTACCAAAATTTGAAGCTGACTTGTTTAAAACTCATCTTCATGGTGAAGAGGGGGAGGCAAAGGCACTCTATTTAATTCCAACTGCTGAAGTCCCAGTAACAAACATTGTGCGTGACTCAATTATAAAAGAGTCTGATTTACCGCTTAAGTTTGTCGCTCATACGCCATGTTTTAGATCTGAAGCAGGATCTTATGGAAGAGATACTAGAGGCTTAATTCGTCAGCATCAGTTTGAAAAAGTTGAGTTAGTGCAAATTTCTAAACCTACTGACTCTTATGATGTTCTTGAAGAGCTTACAGCGCATGCAGAAGGCATACTCAAATTATTAGAATTACCCTACCGAAAGGTGACATTATGTACTGGTGATTTAGGTTTTTCTTCAGCCAAAACTTATGACTTGGAGGTTTGGCTTCCAGGCCAATCTGCATATCGCGAAATTTCATCATGTTCTTGCTTTGAAGGCTTTCAAGCTAGAAGAATGCAGCTTCGCTGGAAAAACTCTGATACAAAAGAGTCTGAGTATTTGCATACATTAAATGGCTCAGGGCTTGCAGTTGGAAGAACTTTAGTTGCGGTGATAGAAAACTATCAAAATGCTGATGGCAGTATTACAGTGCCAAAAGTCTTACATAGCTACATGGGCGGCCTAACTAAGATAAAATAACCCCTTTATTATTTTTGGAGTGAGAAATGAATTTACCACCAGAACTATTTCTGATAGCAATGTTTGTACTGATGTATTTTTTATTAATCAGGCCGCAACAAAAAAGGGCTAAAGATCACAAAGGTTTATTAAAGGCTTTAAAAAAAGGCGATGAAGTTGTTACTAATGGCGGTGTCATTGGAAAAATTACTGCAGTAGATGAATCTTTTGCGGAGGTTGAAATTGCTTCAGGAGTAGTTGTTAAATTGCAAAAACAGGGTATTAATCAAAAAATGCCAAAGGGAAGTACAAAGTCTATGGCTAAGTCAGGCTCTAAAGCTACCCCAAAAGCTAAAGCTACCTCTAAAGCAAAAGCAATTGAGAAAAAAGAGACAGAATAATACATAAAAACTAAATATGAATCATTACGCACCTTGGAAAAATTCACTTATTGTATTTTTCTTATTTATTTCAACTCTCTATGCATTGCCAAATCTCTATGGTTCAGATTTGGCAATTCAGATTACAGGCACAGGCGACTATGTCGTAGAAGATGGTGATTTAGAGTCTATAAACAGTACACTTACAGAAAATAATGTTGACTTTAAATCTATAGGGATTGAAAACAATAATATTTTAATTCGATTTGGAGATTCAAAATCTCAGCTTTCTTCTAAGACCCTTTTAAAGGACTCGCTTAGCAGAAATTATGTGGTTGCACTTAATCTTGCCCCATCAATCCCGCAATGGCTTGGAGGCTTGGGTGGCAAGGCAATGTCTTTAGGGCTCGATCTTAGAGGAGGCGTTCATTTTTTACTTGAAGTAGATATGGAGGCAGTTGTTTCAACTTCTTTAGATCGTTATTATAATGAGCTAAGAACGATATTGCGTAAGGATAAGCTCTATAAAAAAATTCGTAAAGAAGACAATATTTTATTTGTTAGTTTTAAGAGTGAAGAGCTTAAGAATGAGGCAAAAAAAGTCATAAAAAATGATTTACCTGATTTGGTAATTTTGGAAGGTAGTGAGCTGGAATTGGAGTTTGGTCTTGAGGTTTCATCGAATGCTCAAACTGCTGCAAAATCTAGTGCGCTCAAACAAAATATTACTACCCTTCGTAACCGAGTGAATGAGCTAGGAGTTGCTGAGCCAATAATCCAGCAACAGGGCACAGAAAGAATTGTTGTGCAATTGCCTGGAGTTCAAGATACGGCAAGAGCAAAAGAAATATTAGGCGCTGTTGCCACTGTCGAGTTCAGGCTAGTTGATGAGCAAAATGATGTCCAGACTGCGATACAATCAGGAAAAACCCCATCGGGCTCAAAGCTTTACAAGTTTAAAGATGGAAGGCCTTTGCTGCTTAAAACCACTGTTATAGCAACAGGTGAAAACATAGTAGATGCATCTTCCAGTGTTGACCAAGATAATCAACCACAAGTTAGTATTGTTTTAGATAGTTCTGGTGGAAGAACAATGCTGGAAACTACCAAAGAGTTTATAGGGTATCGAATGGCAGTTGTTTTTATTGAGAATCAAGTTGAAACAATTATTGAAGATGGTGTTGCGGTTAAGAAGCGAAGCAAGACACAAGATATTATTAATGCAGCAACAATCCAAGGGACCTTTTCAAATCGTTTCCAGATCACTGGCATAGATAGCTCTAGAGAGGCTAGAAACTTAGCGTTATTATTAAGAGCGGGCTCACTTTCTGCTCCTGTTGAAATTATTGAAGAGCGAACAATTGGTCCAAGCTTAGGCGCTGACAATATCCAAAAAGGATTTATTTCTGTTTTAGTTGGTTTTGCTTTAGTTCTAGTTTTTATGGCTTGGCGCTATCGGGTGTTTGGTTTGGTTGCAAATGTGGCTTTAACGTTAAACCTAATAACTATAGTTTCAATATTATCAATGATTCAGGCAACCCTAACGTTGCCAGGAATTGCAGGCATAGTTTTAACAGTGGGTATGGCGGTTGATGCGAATGTATTAATTTTTGAACGCATTAAAGAAGAGATGCGCTCAACTAAAAATATTCAAAAAGCAATTTCTGCAGGCTATGAGAAAGCACTATTGACGATCGCGGATGCAAATATTACAACCCTGATTGCCTCCTTGGTGCTGTTTAGTTTTGGTACTGGAGCAATTAAAGGTTTTGCTGTTACCCTTTCAATTGGAATTATTACTTCAATGTTCACAGCAATTATTGTCTCTAGGGCAATGATTAATCTTATTTATGGCGGCAAGAAAGTAGAGGAGATAGCAATATGAGCCTTAAATCATTAAATATTCCAGTGATTGACTTCGTAGGTAGGCGCAAATACGCGATGATTTTTTCTGCAATTTTACTGATTGCTTCTATAGCATCAATAGGATTTCAAGGTCTAAAATTTGGTATCGACTTTACTGGCGGCACGTTAATCGAATTGGGATATGAAAAAACCGCTGATCTTGAGGGTATTCGTTCAAAGCTTGCTTCTGCTGATTTTAAAGGCACAAATGTCCAATATTTTGGCTCAGATACTGAAGTTCTTATTCAGCTCGAGCCGCAAGCCGCCTCAAGCGCGCAGATTAGTTCGTCAATTATTAGAATGCTTGGCGATGGTATAGATGTTCGCCGAGTTGAGTTTGTTGGGCCAAAGGTTGGTGAGGAGCTAACGAATGATGGCGGCCTTGCGATGCTTTATGCCCTTATTGGAATTCTGATTTATGTTGCTTTCAGATTTGAGTACCGTTTTGCTTTGGGCTCAATTGCAGCCCTTATTCATGATGTGATTATTACATTAGGGGTATTTTCATTACTTCAAATTGAATTTGATTTAACAGTTTTGGCCGCCATTCTAGCTGTAATTGGTTACTCTCTTAATGATACGATTGTAGTATTTGATAGAATTCGAGAGAACTTTCTTGCAACGCGTCTTTTAGAGCCTGAGCCAATTATTAATGAGGCTCTTAACCAAACCTTGTCACGAACGTTAATGACATCATTGACAACTTTGCTTGTTCTTTTTGCTCTATTTTATTTAGGTGGAGAGGTGATACATAGTTTTGCAGGTGCACTTCTTATTGGCGTTGTAATTGGTACTTATTCTTCTATTTATGTTGCTAGTACAACGATTCTTGCGATGGGAATTTCTAAAGAAGACTTGTTGCCTTCAGAAAAAGAGAAAAAAGAGATTGACGCTAGGCCATAAATTAAGTTTATTTGCTAAATCTTTCAAAAACAAGACAAGCATTTGTGCCGCCAAAACCAAAACTATTAGAGAGGATGCGGTTAAGCTCAACGCTTTTAGTTTTTCTAACAATTGGTAATCCTATTGCCTCTTCATCAAGATTTTCAATATTCACAGACTCGGCAACAAAGTCATTTTGAAGCATCAAAAGTGAATAGATAGATTCGTTAACCCCAGCTGCGCCAAGCGCATGTCCTGACAGAGATTTAGTTGAGCCAATTAGAGGAGTTGGGGTGTTATCGAAAACTTTTTTGATTGCGCCTAGTTCTTTTGAGTCACCCACTGGTGTTGATGTTCCATGAGCATTAATATAATCAATTGGGCCATTAATCCCATCTATAGCAATTTCCATACATCGTTTTGCACCTTCACCTGAAGGCGCAACCATGTCATAGCCATCAGAGGTTGCGCCATAGCCAACTAGCTCTGCAATTATGGCAGCCCCACGAGCCTCTGCATGTTCTAAAGACTCAAGCACAAGAGCGCCACCTCCACCAGAAATTACAAACCCATCTCGATCTGTATCAAAAGCGCGTGATGCTTTATGAGGAGAGTCATTATATTTTGAAGAAAGAGCACCCATAGCGTCAAATAACATAGTTAAAGACCAGTCAAGCTCTTCTCCACCACCAGCGAATACAACATCTTGTTTACCAAGTTGAATTTGCTCCATTGCATTACCAATACAGTGCGCGCTTGTTGAGCAAGCAGAGCTGATTGAGTAATTTACCCCTTTTATTTTAAAAAGTGTTGAAAGACAGGCGGAAGTAGTAGAACCCATAGTTCTTGGAACGCGGTATGGACCAACTCTTTTGATGCCTTTTTCTCTTAAGATATCTGCAGCTTCAACAATATTTTGATTGGAAGCTCCACCAGAGCCCATAATTAAGCCAGTTCTTTCATTCGAAATCATTTCTTGACTTAACCCAGACTCTTTGATTGCCTCATCAAGGGCGATTGCATTAAATATCGCAGCATCGGCCATAAAACGAAGCATTTTTCGATCAATAAGTTCACTGGTGTCAACCTCTGCAATTGAACCATGAACGTGAGATCTAAGGCCCATTTCAGCATATTTTTCACTGAATACTATTCCAGATTTTGCAGTTTTTAAGGATTTAAGAACTTCTGTTTTGTTTGAGCCTAAGCTACTCACAATACCCATTCCTGTTACGACTACTCTATTCATCAGAATGAAGATGTGTCAGTAAATAATCCTACTCTTAGGTTTGTGGCTTCATAAATAATTTTTCCATCCACTTCCATCGTTGCATCTGCAATACCCATATACAGTTTTCTTGCAATAACTCGCGACAGACTTATATTGTATTTAACCTTTTTGCTAGTAGGCAAGACTTGGCCTGTGAACTTGATTTGTCCTGATCCAAGGGCGCGACCTCTTCCTGGCCCACCAAGCCAGCCTAAGTAAAAGCCAACTAATTGCCACATTGCATCAACGCCTAAGCAGCCAGGCATCACTGGATCATCGTTAAAGTGGCAGTCAAAAAACCATAAATCTGGATTAATATCAAGTTCTGCAGTAATTCCACCCTTCCCATAATCGCCACTATTCTCACTAATATTTGAAATGCGATCAAACATCAGCATAGGTGGTTGAGGAAGCTGCGCATTGCCAGGACCAAAAAGTTCGCCTTTGCCGCAGAGAATTAAATCTTCATAAGAATAGCTGTTTTGCTTCATAAGGCCTAATAAATCAATTACTAGTTGAATTTTATCATAGTTAATTTACTATGGAAATTCAACTTATGGAGTAATGTCAGCAATGATGTCGTCAATATCTTCTAATCCCACCGATATGCGAACAAGGTTTTCAGAAATATGGCTTTGTTTTTTTTCCTGATCAGAAAGTCGAACATGAGTTGTAGAAGAGGGATGCGTGATGGTCGTTTTTGTATCACCAAGGTTTGCAGTAATCGAAATCATTTTAGTGTTATTGATTAGGCGAAATGCTTCCTTTCTACCCCCATTAACTTCAAATGAAACTATTCCACCAAAACCGGTTTGCTGTTTTTTTGCAACATTATGATGTGGGTGGCTATCAAGTCCGATGTAGTGAACTTTTTTGACAAATGATTGGTCGCTAAGCCAAATTGCCAGTTTTGTGGCGCTTTTACAGTGAGCCTCCATTCTTATCTTGAGTGTTTCCAGCCCTTTTAGCACTACCCAGGCATTGAACGCACTCAAGGTTGGGCCTGTGCTTCGTGTAAACGTGCTTATCTCATCAATTAGAGAGCCACTACCTGCTATAGCACCCGCAAGACACCTACCTTGACCATCAATATATTTAGTGGCAGAATGGATTACTAGGTCAGCCCCTAAAGTAAGTGGTTTTTGAAGTGCAGGCGTCATGACACAGTTATCGACTGCCAATACTATATTGTTTTTCTTTGATATGATCGCAAGCTTAACTATATCGACAACTTCACCCAGAGGGTTTGATGGGGTCTCTAATAAAAATAATTTGGTGTTTGTTTGAACACTTTTTTCCCACGCGTTTAAGTCAGCTAAATCAACAAATGTAATTTGGATTTCAAACTTTTCAATAATACTATTTAAAAGCACTATTGTTGTTCCAAACATGCATCTAGACGCAACCATGTGATCGCCTGGCTTGAGCAGAGTCATAATCGTTGCAAAGATAGCAGACATTCCGCTTGCAGTAGCTTGACATTTCTCTGCATCTTCTAAAGCAGCTAATTTGTCTTGAAAGGAGTCAACCGTTGGATTGGTAAACCTTGAATAAACGTTACCTTTTTCTTTATTATCGAAACGATCAGCGGCTTGCTCAGCGCTCTTAAATCTATAACTTGAAGTCAGAAAGATAGCCGCAGAATGCTCTTGCTCATCTGTTGCATGATGTCCTTCTCGAACTGCTTTCGTTTGAAAGTTGTGGTCTTTCATAATTTATGCTTAATTAGTCAGCATCATTGTAGATCAATTCTGAGCTTTCATTAGAGATATTGCCCTGTTTGGCATTGTCTGATCTTTGTGCTTCAAGGTTATCAAGATACAGCTCATCAATGTCTTTGGTGAGGTAGTTTCCATCAAAGCATGAACAATCAAAACTTTGAATATCAGGATTTCCTTGTTGAACAGACCAAATTAAGTCATCAAGATTCTGATAAATTAATTTGTCAGCACCAATAGTTTTACATACTTCTTGTGTTGTTTTGTTGTGGGCGACAAACTCATTTTTACTAGCCATATCAATTCCGTAAACATTTGGGTATCTAACCGGCGGTGCGGCAGATGCAAAGAAGACTTTTTTTGCACCAGCGGCTCTAGCCATTTGAACGATTTCCTGGCTCGTTGTTCCGCGAACGATAGAGTCATCAACTAAAAGTACATTTTTGTCTTTAAATTCGAGTTCAATCGCGCTTAGCTTTTGACGAACAGATTTTTTTCTTTGTTTTTGCCCAGGCATAATAAAAGTTCTAGCAATATAACGGTTTCGTATAAAGCCTTCTCGGTATTTTAAATTTAACTCATTAGCAACTTGAAGGGCGGATGTTCTTGAGGTGTCAGGAATAGGCATTACAACATCAATTTCTTCATATTGCCACTCAGACTTAATTTTAACTGCAAGCCTTTCACCCATCCTGAGGCGTGATTTATAGACTGAAATTTTATCAATGATTGAATCAGGTCTTGCAAAATAAACAAATTCAAATATGCAAGGTGATAATACTGAATTATCTGAGCATTGATGAGAATGAACATTGCCCTTACGGTCAATAATGATTGCCTCGCCAGGTTTTACATCTCGGATAATTTTAAAACCAAGGGCTGTTAGGCCAACACTTTCTGAGGCCAACATATACTTAGTGCCATTTTTTGTAGTTCTTTCACCAAGGATTAAAGGCCTTATTCCGTTGGGATCTCTAAACCCGAAGATTCCATAGCCTGGAATCATTCCAATAGCCGCATAAGCACCCTTTACTCTTTTATGAAGTTTTGTAACTGCATTAAAAATATCATGTTCATTTATTCGATGCTTTTGCTCTTCCGCTATTTCGCTCGCGAGTATGTTGAGTAATATTTCTGAGTCTGAATTTGTATTAATATGGCGAAGGTCTTGTTCAAAGAGTTCCCTTGCTAACGACTCTGCGTTTGTCAGATTTCCATTATGTGCAAACGCTATTCCATAAGGTGAATTTACATAAAAAGGTTGAGCTTCTGCTTCAGAAGAGCTTCCTGCTGTAGGATAGCGGACATGACCAATACCCATATCACCAATTAATTTTTCCATATGCTTTGTTCTAAAAACATTACGAACAAGGCCATTACCTTTGCGCATATAAAAACGGCCTTTACTGGCAGTTGTTATTCCAGCGGCATCTTGACCGCGGTGCTGGATAATCGTGAGGGCGTCATAAATATAAAGACCCACATCTTTTTTTGTAGTTGATAGTATTCCAACAATGCCGCACATAGGTTATTCCCCTGTAATCTCACTTTCTATGAACTCGACAATTGCATCGCCGGGCTCAAGTTCAATAAATAATAAATGTTTAGACAAAATAGGCTTTACATCGACTGACCAATCTTGAAATGTTCTTAGGGCGCCACTAGTTTCTACCCAGGCATGGTTTTGAGTAACCCAAGACATACTTTGAAGGATTAATACAATGATTAGAACAAAGATGCCACCTTTAAATAACCCTAATAATGCACCAAAGAAATGATTGGTTATTCCGCCAACGTTTCTAGCATTGAGGATGCTATCAAGTGAGCTCAAAACTCTTAAAATTACCTCATAAACTGGAGCCATAAGAGAAGGATTTTCTGAGTCAATTTTAATGTTTAGAAGTTTTGATAAGGCAATTACTGCAACTATTAAAATTGTAAAAACTATAGCAAATGAAATAAAATTTCGCAATGACTCATTCACTATTAGTGACTCAATTGTTTGAAGTTCAGCTACAGCACCTCGATAGTTAAAGCTTATTACTGCAGTAATTGCTAATATTGTTGTAACCGCAAAAGGCCGATTTAGAGCGCTTGAATTATCATTATTCGAAGAGGCCTCAGTAAGCCTATAAAAACCTTTCTTGATAAGCCAAATACTAAGAAATATACCGCCAAACGATAACGCAAAAATAGATTGGTTGTCTGGACTAATCCAGCTACTTAGGAAAGTCTTTGCAAATGAGTCGTAATAAAACCAAGCTAAGATAATTGCAAATATAACAAAAATAAAGCTAATGATTTCCCTCGCAAGGCCTTGAATAAAGCCCCTAACTACAAAAATAATTAGAATAATCAAGGTAAGCCAGTCTGACCAAGCCAGTAAACTTATAGCACTCCAAACGTTGTCAAAAAAATTGCCCATGAGCTCCCTGATAGATAGGTGTAATTTTACAACAGTTTCTTATGGCTTGTCGTTAACTCCAGCAACTATTAATGTTCAAACTTTTTTATGATTTTAGATGCATCAGTAATTGTATAGAAGGAGCCAAAAATAACAATTCGTTTAATTTCATTAAGTTCAAGTGATTGTCTAATCGCACTATTCATATTAAGGCAGACTGTGGTCGATTCCGGCTCATCAAACTTATTTTTTAGAGATTCTAAATCGATTGAGCGCTCCGCTGAAATTGGAACTAAAAACCAATGTTTAATAGTTTCAGAGGCGAGTTCAATCATATCATCAATGTTTTTATCAACAAGTGCTGAAAAAATGGCGACGGTTTCCATCGGGTCTTCTGATAATGTATTTATAAGCGCCTCTACTGCCGCTGGATTATGCGCAACGTCAAGAACTACTGTTTTACCGCCTATGGTTATTTTTTCAAATCGCGCTGCGACTCTAGCTTTTTTAACCCCTTCAGTAATCATAGAAATGGATACTGGAAACTGGTCTGCAAGACTTTCAATGGCCTTAACTGCTACTGCAGCATTCAGTTTCTGGTGGGCTCCTTCTAGGCCTATCTCATTTTTGTAGAGTTCTGATACAAGGGTAAGGGGTGTGTTTATTTGTTTTGCGTATGACAATAAACTTTGTGGTGGTTTTTGATCACCGCAAATACACGGCATTGAGGTTCTCATAATGCCCGCTTTTTCTCTGCCTATAGCTTCTCTCGTGTCACCAAGATAGTCGGTGTGGTCGATTGCAATATTGGTAATAACGCTTACATCACTATCAACTATATTGACAGAATCGAGCCTTCCGCCAAGACCTACCTCGAGAATGGCAAGATCTATATTTGCTTCTGCAAAAATAATTAAAGCTGCGAGCGTTGAAAATTCAAAATAAGTTAGCGTTACGTTTTCTCTTTTGGCCTCAATTAATTCAAACGCTTTTATGATCAATTTGTCTGAAACATCCTGGCCATCAATTGCAAAGCGCTCGTTATATTTCAATAAGTGGGGAGAGGTCGAGCGGCCAATCTTATATTTCGATTCACGATATATACTATCAATAAAAGAAACAGTAGAGCCCTTACCATTTGTTCCTGCAACGGTAATAACTTTATAGGGAACTCCATTTGGAAATAGTCTGTTATAGACAATTCCAACTCTATCGAGCCCCATAACGATGGTTTCTTCCATTAGCATTTCTTGCCAATTTAGCCAATCATCGAGAGTCCATTTATTTTTCATATTGAAAAGTAGTTTTACTAAATCAAAAAAAGTTTAAATTACTTATCTTCCCAAAACTCACCTTCAATGGCTTCATCTTTGTTAGTTTTTTTAGTTTCACTGCTTCCACCACTATTATTAATAAAGGCCGAATTTTTCTTACTAAAGACACGCTCTGCATTTTTTTCTAAGAAGTGGTTGATGAAATAGCTTCTGCTCCATGGCATCAAGCCCAGCAAACCTAGAATATCTGTAATAAAGCCGGGCGTCAATAGCAGAATGCCAGAGACTAAAATAACGACCCCTTCAAGCATCTCTATTGCAGGAGCTCGTCCTTCAGCCATGCTCTGTTGAGCCTTTGCCATTGTTGACCAGCCTTGTTGCCTTAAAAGGCTCGAGCCAATAAATGCAGTAATAATAACAAGTAGAACTGTTGAAAGCCCACCAATAGCTTGACCTACGCTAACTAGGACATAGATTTCAGCAAGAGTTACAACAACAAATATAGGAAATAACATTTAGTCTCCTTTTATGTTTGTAAAAATTATATCCCAAACACCATGGCCTAATTTTTGACCTCGATTCTCAAATTTAGTCAGCGGCCTGTTTTTTGGTCTTACAGAATATATATGGTCACCAGCGCAGTTTTTAAAGTGTGGGTGTGATTCTAGAGTGTCCATGATATGTTCGGCATAGTTCTCCCAGTCAGTAGCAATATGAGCGATTCCATTGTTTTTGAGTTTTTTGGATAGAAGGTCCAGAAAGCTTGTTTGGACAATTCTACGCTTATGATGTTTTTTTTTGTGCCAAGGATCAGGAAAGAAGAGCTGGAAACATGAAAGGCTATTGTCAGAAATATTATTGGTTAGAATTTCCACCGCATCTTCTTTGATAATTTTAAGGTTGCTAAGATTGTTTTTACTTGCTTCATTAATTAGCCTTCCAACCCCGGCTTCATAGACCTCAATACCCAAGAAGTTTTGATCTGGCTGTTGAATTGCCATCTCCAATAAACTATCTCCGTTTCCAAATCCAACCTCAAGCGTAATGTCATTCTTGTTTAAAAATAACTCATCAAAATTAAGGATCTTTTCATTAATATTGACCCCATAATCACCCCAAAGCTCATTCAAACCAGTTGACTGTGCCTTAGAAAGCCTCCCTGAGCGCTTGACAAAGCTTTGTATTTTTCGCAAGTATTTGACTTCCGTCATAGCTGGTAATCCATTATTAGTGGAGCATGATCAGAAAATCGCTCTTCTTTGTATATTTCACATGATCTAGCAAGACCAGCTAAATTACTACTAACTACCTGGTAGTCAAGTCTCCAGCCAGTATTATTAGCCCAGGCCTGGCCTCTATTTGACCACCAGGTGTATTGAAATTCCTTTTGGTTGATTTCTCTAAAAGAGTCGATAAATCCGACATCATCATAAAGCGTATCAAGCCATTCTCGCTCTTCAGGTAGAAAGCCAGAATTTTTCTGGTTAGGGCGCCAATTTTTTAGATCAATCTTTTTATGTGCGATATTCCAATCACCACAGATGATGTACTTTCTGCCATCTTTTTGGAGTTTTTTTAAGTGCGGCAAAAAGCGCTTAGTAATAAATTCCATTTTGAATGCTTGTCTTTCTTCTTTTGATGAGCCTGAAGGAAGATAAATTGAGAGGACACTTAAATCTCCAAAGTCAGCTTGAATAATTCTGCCTTCAGAGTTCATATCTTCCCAGGGGCTATAAGAAATCTTGTCTGGCTTAGATTTGCAGTAGAGTCCAGTTCCACTATAGCCTTTTCGTTCGGCGCTATGATAATAAGTGTGCATCTCAGTGGGATAGAACCTTTCGTCTAACTGATCTTCTTGCGCTTTAATTTCTTGCAGGCAAACGACATCCGCATTTTTTGTTTTGAGCCAGCTAAACAAACCTTTTCGCTCAGCAGCTCTAATACCGTTAACATTAATTGTTATAATTCTCATTGCACTTATTTTAATAGTTTAGGAATAGTCAATGGAACAGTATCAAAAGGATTTTGTAGATTTTACGTTAGAGACTGGCGTTCTTAAGTTTGGTGAATTTACGCTTAAGTCTGGCCGGATTAGTCCATATTTTTTTAATGCAGGGCTATTTAATAAGGGCAGTCATTTATCGCAGTTAGGTAAGTTCTACGCTCAAGCTATTGAGGCAAGTGGTTTAGAGTTCGATGTATTGTTTGGCCCAGCATACAAGGGGATACCATTGGCTACTGCAACAGCTATTGCCCTTAATGATAGTCAGGGTAGGAATGCTCCTTATAGCTTTAATCGCAAAGAAGTGAAAGATCACGGTGAGGGTGGTAGCATCGTTGGACATCCTCTAGAGGGCGACATTCTGATTATTGATGATGTTATAACTGCTGGAACTGCAATCCGAGAAGCACAAGATATCATTACTGCTAACGGTGCTAACACAAAAGGCGTTATTGTTGCACTAGACCGACAAGAGAAAGGAAATGGTCAATTATCTGCGATTCAGGAAGTCGAAGAAATATTTGGAATTTCGGTTGTAAGTATTATTAACTTGTCAAATATTGTTGACTATTTAAAAGCCTCAAAAAATGAAGATGTTATTCGCAGAATAGAGAGCTATAGATCTCAATATGGAATTAACTAAATAAAAACTCAAGACTAGTCTTTACTTAATTGGTTTGACAATAAAGGTTGAAGACTCAACATCGAGAATTTTAACCATTTGTCCAATACTAAGGTCTGAACCCTTGGCAAACCATAGGGACTCACCTATTTGAATTTTCCCAATGCCATTTTCAACTGATGCCACCTTGTATTCTTTACCAATATGAAGCTTGGCTTTGTCATGTAGTTGATCATCAACAGTTTTAACTGGAAAGTATTTCTTAGCTAAAAAAGTAGTCAATATTGAGAGTAAAACAAAAGTCAGTATTTGTAATGCAATAGAGACGTCAGGAAAAAGGTAATAAATCACACTTACTGTGATCGCAGATGCCCCAATCCAGAGTAAAAAAACAGACCACACAAAGAGTTCAATTATCACAAGTGCGAGACCGAGTACTAGCCAATGCATATAGTTTAAATTTTCAAATAATAATTCCATGGAGGTAATTTTATATTCTTTCTAATGATGTAATAATTTTTTCTTTATTTTTTTGAAACTTTAGTTCATAATTGACTCTGAAATTTAGGAGTATATTTATGCAAGAAAATATTTCAAATATAAGCCAGGAGTTGGCTGATCAATTTCATCGCGATGGTTATATCTTTCTTGAGGAGGCTCTAACAGAGTCTCAATTATTAGCAATTAATAGTCAATTATTAACTTGGGTTGAAGAGAGTAAGCTTCATTCAGAGTCTTTTGGTAAGATTAAAGATGGAAGACCTCGCTTTGATGTTGACTTAAAAAGCCATAGCGAAAATAACCCAGCCTTAAGGAGAATTACTTCACCGGCAGAAATATCAGATGCCTGCCTTGATGTTGTTAAAGATAATAGGGCGCTAGATTTTGTTGCTGAAATTTTTGGTCCTAATATTAAGCACTGGACAAATAAACTGAACCTTAAGCTACCTAGCTCAGGCACTGAAGTTAAATTTCATCAAGATTTTCCATTTGAGCCGCACTCAAATGAAGATATTATGACAGTTCTTTTTTTTCTGGATGACGTAACGCTTGAAAATGGGCCTCTTGAGGTTGTTCCAGGAACCCATAATGGGCCTCTTTATTCTTTATGGCATGATGGAGTGTTTACAGGAGCCGTAAGCTCTGAAGTTGAACTAGAAAAAAAAGAGGGAGCTATAAGTTGTACTGGGAGAGCTGGCTCAGCATGCTTGATGCATTCTAAATTATTGCATGGCTCTAGCTCAAATCGAACTAAGCTGCCTCGATCTCTATTTATTGTAAGTTACTCAGCTGAAGATGCTATTCCTTTAACAGAAAACCCATTGCCGAGTGATTTAGACGGGATGATAGTTAGGGGTAAGAAAACAGATACTGTGAGGTGCTCAAGCTATAGTGTTGAATTGCCTGAGTACCCTAAAGAGGTTTCTTTTTTTGGTCAGCAGGATAAATCTAGTAATCTTTTGATGTAACAATATCAATTCCTTGATTGGATGCATAAATGCCAATGAGAACTAATAAGCCAAATTACTTTATTGAAAAGCTTTTCATTGATAATGATGATTTAGTGATTGATTGGAATGATGGAAAGCGAAGTCGCCTTTATAGTCACTGGCTTCGAGATCATTGCCAACTGACAACATCTCGCAATCCTAATAATGGCCAGCGCTTATTTAGTATTAGTAGCGTACTCAAAAATACCTACATTGAGAAAGCAAATATAGATGAAAAGAGTGATGTCTGTGTGCGATTTCAACCCGAAGATTATGTATCTATTTTTTCACAGGACTGGTTAAGAAAAAACTGTTATAACCTTAACAATCCCTTCGATGACAGGAGTGAAAAAAATAAAAAATTGTGGAAAAAAAGTAGCTTTAATAATGACCTGCCCAGAGTCAAGTATAAAAATTTCCATCAAAATGATACTGGTAAGTTAGATTCTTTGCGCTTCGTTAGAGACTTGGGTTTTTGTATTATCGAGGGCGCTCCAATCACAGAAGGGCAAGTGTTGTCTGTAATTGCTGAGCTAGGGTTTACTAGAGAGACGAATTATGGCCAATTATTTGAAGTCCGCACTGAAGTAAATCCAAATAATCTCGCCTTTACAAATATGGGGCTTGGCTCCCATACTGACAATCCATATCGTGAACCTGTTCCAACAGTGCAGCTCCTGCATTGCCTAGAGAGCTCAATTGAGGGTGGTGATTCGATTTTAGTGGATGGATTTAATGCTGCAAAAATACTAAAAGAAGAAAGCAGTGAAAATTTTGAAGTGTTAACAAACAACTGGATTAATTTTCGATTTTCTGATGGGAAGGCTGATCTTAGGTCAAGAGTTCCGATGATTGAAATTAATGATAATAATGAAATTATTAAGGTGAGATATAACAACCGATCAATTGACACAATTAAACTTCCTCCAGAAAAAATTCAACCCTTTTATTTGGCTTATCGGCACTGGAGTGAGGTAATTGAGCGAGATGAGTTGAAGATTGAATTTCAGCTTTTACCTGGTGAAATATTAATGTTTGATAACACTAGAGTAATGCATGCGAGGACCGCTTTTTCTAAAAATGGTAAGCGCCACTTGCAGGGGGCTTATACCGATCTTGATGGGCTTTATAGTTTACTAAACATCTTAGAAAACCAAGAAAATGATCAAGATTAATCATTTTAATATTGTAAATCATATTGAGGATATCTTTAATAGGCGCGGCGCTGAATCCTATTTGGGTGAAGACGTCACAATGGCTCAACATATGCTCCAAGCTGCCCAATGCGCAGAAGAATCTGGCGCGGATGGAAGTCTAATTGTCGCCGCATTGCTTCATGACATAGGTCATTATAAGAATGAAATTCCTGAAACGGCATTAGCAAAAGGGATAAATAATTATCATGAGGAGGCGGGTGCTAATTTTTTAGAAGATTACTTTCCAGTATCTGTTATTGAGCCTATAAGGCAACATGTCTCTGCAAAGCGTTATTTGTGTGCAGTCAAGTCTAATTATTTTCAAAGTCTTTCAGTCGCTTCAGTCCACACCCTTAATCTTCAAGGTGGTCCAATGAATGAAAATGAGATTAAAGAGTTTGAGAAAAATGCTTATTTAGATGAATGCATAAAGCTGCGATACTGGGATGAGGACGCTAAAGATCCAGAAAGAGCTCATCATCCATTTTCATACTTCCGAGCTTTGGTTGAGTCACTAGTCAAATAATAATATTAATTGAAGAAATATCACTTATTTTTAATCGTGTTACATACCCTCATTGGGAAAGTATAATAT
>CAJXOB010000008.1 GCA_913057955.1 uncultured Gammaproteobacteria bacterium
TTATTAATGTCATTAATTAATTGATTTCTATTTAACCCTGATGTTGATTCTTTAACTCTTGCGACGATTCTGATTTGATTAGTATCATCAGATATATGGGGCTTTAAAACCTGAGATTTAGCAAATTCAGGCATATTATTTTTACCTAAAACTAACAAAAATCCGTTAGGTGCTTTGCCATCATTTGATGCCTTAAGGACTTGCATAAATGTGTCAATTGATAAAACTTTTCCAATGCTTGGTATGCCTTCGAGATACGTGTGAATTTCGTGGAAGTCATCCCTTAAGCTCGAATCTGCCCAATAGGCATTAGCCATGCCATTAAAAACAATTTCTAATGGCATTGTGCCGCCAAGCTCTTTGTCAATAAGGCTTAGTCCTTGATAAATTTCCGTATCTTTTTTAAAGTAGTTTATAAAGCTATTCTCTACTGAAAGTTTACTTAGACCAATGAAGGCAATAATAATAACAACAGCAAAAGTTACTAGCATTTGCTTACCAAACTTGTTCGTAATATTTGCAAATTTTTGTAGCACAAAGAATTGATCTGGATGATTAGCAGCTTTGAGTTTTGGCAGGAGTGACATAAATATTGCAAAACCTATAAAAGATAATACAAAAGCTATTGTCACACCTATACTCATCATTAGTCCAAAGTCAATTACAGGCTGAACCTGACTCGAAGTTAAAGAAACAAATGCAGCTATAGTTGTGATGACTGTGTAGGCACATGGTTTAATCATCTCTGTTAGTGTTTGCTTTGTTAATTCTGCTGGCGTTGCATCAGGATTTTGGTTCGATTTTTCTCTATAGCGGACCACTAGATGAATAGTAACAGATAGCGTCATAACAAGTAGAAGAGAGAAAAAATTCGCTGAAATTATGGTAACTCTCCAGCCAATGGCGCTTATTACTCCGGTCATGAAAAGAGCACCAATAATACTAATTATTATTGGAACAAGGACCCATCTGATTTTATGAAAAAAGAATGAAAGCATTATGGACATTGCCAAAATAACAGCAAGACTAAATACTATTAAATCACTTTTGATATATTCGATTGCATCATTCCTTATCATTGGAACTCCACCCAAGAATAAGTTTGCTTCATTTCGATACTCATTCATCGTCAATCGAATATTTTCAATTATCACTTTTAAAGCTTGATCATTAATCAATACTTCTGGATTATCTGTAGAAAGGGGTATTAATAAGGCTGTTGTTTTTAGGTCTAAGCTGACTAGATTGTTGGCATAAAGTGGACTATTTTTAAATTCATTTTCAACATAGGATAGCTCTGCCTTGCCATTATCAATTGTATAAACATCACTCGCAAGCTCAATCAGAGAAAGAGGAGGAGATTGAAATAGAGAGACATCAAGTATTGATATTACTGAATTAATACCATCAATGTTGAGTAAGTCATCTCTTAGAGAGCGTAGATGAGATATTTGTTTAACGGTGAGTATAGTCTCATCATTGGCAGTGTAACTAATGACTAAAGATTCGTCAGATCCAAAAGTTTTTTGGGTATCAAAATAAAGCTCTAGGTTGTTATCTCCATCTAGCGATAATGATTCTGAAGAGGCATCAAGTGAGAAATTGTGAATTTGAAGAAATGACGTTCCAACAACAATTAAAAACAGAGTTAAAGACCAGACTGGCTTTTTAATTAAGAAGTTTAATAAGGAATCAAGCATATCTGGCTAGTTAAGGTTAAAAGGTAAATTTTACAGATGGCTCAGAACCCTTCATAAGATCTAAATGCGTTTCAAAAAGTGATTTAGATTTCCATTCATTGTCATTTAGACGAGTAACTAGCATTGCATGCATTTGATTTTTTGAGCCAACAACTACAAATAATTTTCCGTCTTGATTTAGAAGTTTTTTTAAGTCTTGGTTAATTATAGGAAGAGCACACCCAACAATAATTGAATCGAACTCACCATTCTGAAAGTTTGCAGGCAGAAAGCTTTCATGTTTAAGAGTTATATTATTTAGCTTAAGTTTGTTAATCTTGGTTTTTGCTAAGTTATGTAAATCTATATCAGCCTCAATACTTGTAACTGAATTTGATAATATTGATAGTACCGAGGTAAGATAGCCACTGCCAGTACCAATTTCTAATACGTTTTCATGGCCTTTTAGGTCAAGGCTATCTAAAATTCTACCTTCAATTTTAGGCGAAAGCATCTTATCAGTCTTGTTAAGTGGAATTTCAATATCTGCAAATACTAGCTTCTGATACTCTTCAGGAACAAAGTTTTCACGAGGTATTTCCATTAATGCTTGATTTGCTCTCACATTGAGGCCACCCCATGGTCTTATTTGCTGTTCAATAACATTTTTTCTAGCTTGTTTAATATCCATAGTGCACCTATTTTTTCTTTCTTGGAGGCATTAAGTCTGTGATTGTGCCTTCAGCCATTTCAGCTGCGAATGCAGTAGTTTCTGAAAGAGTTGGATGGGCATGAATTGTTAAAGCAATATCACTCATATCACAACCCATTTCAATTGCTAAGCTAGCCTCAGAAATCAAGTCACCAGCATTATTTCCACAAATACCCATGCCGAGAATCTTACCCGACTCAGCATCAAATAAGCCCTTAGATATGCCTTCACTTCTACCTATACTTAAGCTTTTTCCAGATGCAGCCCATGGAAACACACCTTTAGTAAATTTGACGCCAGCTTCAGTGAGCTCTTTCTCAGTTTTTCCAGTCCACGCTATCTCTGGATCTGTATAAGCAACCGATGGAATTGTAAGCGCATCGAATCCAGCCTTTTGACCACTGATTACTTCCGCTGCAACTTTAGCCTCATGTGTCGCCTTATGGGCAAGCATTGGCTGCCCAACAATGTCACCAATTGCAAATATATTGTCGATATTAGTTTTCATTTGGTTATTTGTAGAGATAAAGCCACTTTTATCAATGTTGATACCAGCTTTCTCAGCATCAATCAATAGGCCATTAGGGGTTCGCCCAACTGCAACTAAAACTTTGTCGAATGTATCTGATTCGGGCGCATCTTTGCCTTCAAACTGAACTTTGATTCCTTTTTTTGCTGCGGTCATTTTAGTAACTTTAGTATTTAAAAAGACATTGGCATAATTCTTTTTTATTTTCTTCAATAAAGGAGTGACAATATCTTTGTCTGCCACAGGAATAATTTGTCCACCAAGCTCAACAATAGTAATTTCACTTCCAAGGGCGTCATAAATTGTAGCCATTTCGAGGCCAATAATGCCGCCACCAACTACTAGCATTCTTTTAGGTATATCATCCAACATGAGTGCATCTGTGGAGTCCATTACCCGCTTATCCTCAAATGGAAACATTGGAAATTTTGTTACTCTTGAGCCTGTCGCAATAATACATTGCTCAAATTCAATGACTTCATCAGTCCCATCAAGCGACACTTGATTCTTCGAAAGAAATTTTGCATAGCCCGTAATTACTTTTACTTTTCTTGCTTTGGCAAGAGCCTGAATGCCACCGGTAAGTTTGCTTACTATGTCTTCTTTATATTTCCTAACACCGTCAAGATCAATTTTAGGACTTGCAAAGGTAACCCCAAGTTGACTCGCATGCTTGGCCTCATTGATTACTTCAGCAGTGTGAAGCAGAGATTTAGAAGGAATGCAGCCTACATTTAGACAAACCCCGCCTAGAGTTTTGTAGGCTTCAACTAAGGTAACTTCATTCCCTAAGTCGGCAGCACGAAACGCAGCTGTGTATCCACCTGGACCAGATCCAATAACTAAAACTTTAGTTTTGATCATAATAACATCTCCATAATATTGCTAAGAACTTGGTTTAGTTCAGCCATAAACTTTGCCCCTTCAGCGCCATCAATGACTCTGTGGTCATATGAAAGCGCTAGTGGAATAATTGCTGTAGGCTCAAAAGAACTCCCATTCCAAACCGGCTTTATTTGAGTTCTAGAGACTCCTAAAATTGCTACTTCAGGCGCATTAATAATTGGTGTAAATTGAGTGCCGCCAATTCCGCCTAGGCTTGAAATCGTAAAACCCGCACCCTTCATTTCACTTGCCTGTAATTGACCTTCTCTAGCTCTTGAAGATATATCAGTGAGCTCTTCAGCAAGTTCAACTAATGATTTTTTACCGACATCCCTAACAACTGGAACAACTAAGCCATTTGGAGTGTCAACAGCAATGCCAAGGTTAAAGTATTTTTTTATTATTAGATTTTCACCGGTTTCATCTAGTGAGGCGTTAAAGTTAGGATGACGTTTCAAGACTTGAACGACCGCTTTCATAATAAAAATTAGAGGACTTAATTTAATATTTCTTTCTTTTTGATGTTTACGAAACTTCTCTAATTGTTCAATATTTACTTCATCAAATTGAGTTACATGAGGTATTGAGCTCCAGCTATTTAAAAGGCGCTTTCCAGAGATTTTTTTAATTTTGGATAATGGAACTACCTCTACTTCATTGCCCGTATCACCATGAATAACGATTTGCTTTACAAAGGACTTTAAATCATCTTCCAGGATCCTGCCTTTTTTACCAGTTCCCTTAATTTTTGATAAGCTAACACCAAGCTCTCTTGCTAACTTTCTAATAGAGGGAGAGGCGTGTGAATTTGAATCAGTAGTTAAAGTAATTTCTTTTTTGGTGGCCTCTTTTTTTGGGGCCTCTATATCAATATTTGAACTCTCAATTGTTTCAGAATTAGAAGGTGCAGCTGTTTTATTTGCAGTATCTTCTGCTTGATCAGAATCACTTTCAAGGGTAAGAATGAGTTCGCCTGTAGCTATTTTATCTCCAATCTTTACTGCAAGACTTGTTACTTTTCCTGAAAAGGGCGCAGGGATTTCCATTGTAGCTTTATCAGTCTCAAGAGTAATAAGACTGTCATTTTCGTTGACAGTATCTCCAACCTTTACTAAAACTTCAATAACATCAACGGAGTCAAAATCACCTATATCTGGTAACTCGACGTTTTTTTGTGCAGCACTAGATTTATTATTTGAACCCTCAATTGCGTCTGAATTAGAAGGTGCAGCTGTTTTATTTGCAGTATCTTCTGCTTGATCAGAATCACTTTCAAGGGTAAGAATGAGTTCGCCTGTAGCTATCTTATCTCCAATCTTTACTGCAAGACTTGTTACTTTTCCTGAAAAGGGCGCAGGGATTTCCATTGTAGCTTTATCAGTCTCAAGAGTAATAAGACTGTCATTTTCGTTGACAGTATCTCCAACCTTTACTAAAACTTCAATAACATCAACGGAGTCAAAATCACCTATATCTGGTAACTCGACGTTTTTTTTGGTTGGCATATAGACTAATAAATAGCTTTGTATTTTAAGCCTGTAATTATCCCAAATTTAGCTTGCGACGTGCGATAAATATCAAAATAAATTTGAATACCAAAACTAGTTTATTTTTATATAATAAGCTAATTATTTTTTTAACTTTAAGTAAGATAATTTTATGACATTAGCACTTTCTACAGATAGCCTAACCAAAACATATTCAAACCAACTTGAAGCACTTAAAGGAATAAACCTGAGGGTAGAGGAGGGTGATTTTTTTGCGCTTTTAGGCTCCAATGGTGCTGGTAAGACTACTGCAATTGGAATTATTTCAGGTTTATTAAAGAGCACTTCAGGCGAGGTAAGAATAAACGGTCTGGATCAAAAAAAACACGCAAACGAAGTAAAAAAAATGATTGGTCTGATGCCTCAGGAATTTAACTTTAATCCTCACGAGCCCAATATGGAGATTCTTATAAACCAAGCTGGATATTTTGGAATTTCTCGCAGTGATGCCAAAATTCAAGCTGAAGTACTTTTAAAAAAAATGGAATTATGGGATCGACGCTTTGATGTTGCTCAATCTCTTTCTGGTGGAATGAAAAGGCGACTAATGCTTGCAAGGGCTCTGATGCACAAACCAAGTATATTAATTCTAGATGAGCCTACCGCAGGTGTTGATGTCGAAATTCGTAAATCAATGTGGGAGTATTTAACTCAACTAAATAACGAAGGAATGACAATTATATTAACCACTCATTATTTAGAGGAAGCGGAATCTTTATGCAGGAATATCGCAATTCTTAATAATGGTGATTTGGTTGAGCAAACCAATATGAAGAAGCTTCTTTTAAAAGCAAAGAGGCAAGTTTTAATTCTAGATACCGTGGAAAAATTAACAAATACTGTTTCGATTGCTAATTGTGATTGTAAAATATTAGATGACACTACCTTGCAGGTTGCTCAAGGAGAAAATACTTCAATTTCAGATGTAATTTCAGGTCTGTCAGCTCAAAATATTAATGTATCCCACCTTCGTAGCACGCAAAATCGCTTAGAAGCCCTATTTTTATCAATTACTAGTTAAATATTATTATGTGGATTGCTTATAAAACAATTGTTATAAAAGAGATACTTAGATTTGTCCGAATTTGGGTTCAAACAATTGTTCCCCCCGTTATAACAACCTCACTATATTTGCTAATATTTGGCGGCTTAATGGGCGGGAGAATTGGTCAGATGCAGGGCGTTGATTATCTTAACTTCATAGTCCCTGGAATCATCCTTATGACAGTAATCATGCAGTCTTATGCCAACACAGTCTCTTCATTCTTTATGACGAAATATAATAATAGCTTTGAAGAGTTATTGGTTTCTACCACACCTAATTGGGTTATTTTGTTAGGGTTTGTAAGCGGTGGTGTTTGTAGAGGATTAACTATTGGTCTTGCCGTAACCTTTACAATATCATTTTTTGTTGAAATTCAAATTCATAGTTTTTTAGTCATAGGCGTCACCTTTTTAATAACGTCAGTTATGTTCGCTTTAGCTGGGTTTATTAATGCTGTTTTTGCGAGGACTTTTGACGACATTTCAATCGTTCCAAACTTTGTCTTATTGCCGTTAACTTATCTTGGAGGCATGTTTTATAGTATTGATATATTGCCTAGCTTTTGGAGGGGTGTGTCAATTTTTAACCCTATATATTATATGATGGACGCCTTTAGAATGGGATTCTTAGGCATCGGTTCTGTGGAGTTATGGAAAGCTTTTTTAGTTCCTTGTATTATGATTGTTGTATTGGCACTAATAGCTAATAAGCTCTTAAGTAGGGGCGTGAGTATTAAAACAGAGTAATTTAGTACCCCTATAAGTACTACTACGAAAGAGTTTTTCATAAAGTGTGTATCTAGAAAACATAAAGCACCTCCTCATACATCAAATAAAATTTGGGCTTTGGTTTAAATAGACTTATAATCTAGAAACTTATTAATGACAGGACAAATATGAGTGGTCAACGAAGATTTTTAAAGTTATGGGCGAGAACTGTCGGGATGCCAATTGGCCTTAATGACGAGGATAAGCCAGAGTTTTTGCCAATAGCTCAAACAGATGTAAAAAAAGCACTAGCTTTTAGAACATTCTGGATTGCATTACATATAGTCACCTGTGTTCTTATTATTGCTGGCAATGGAAGAACATTGGGATGGTGGTAACTAATATGAAAAAACTATTACGACTTATTTATAAATGACACATAAGCTGATTACCTGTTTTTTTTGTTTTGAACAGTTTGAAGTTTCATTAGAGATCGGGACATCTTTTACTGGGAATGATGTTGAGATTTATGATTGTGAGATATGTTGTAATCCAAATAAACTCGATTATGAAGTTTATGATGGTGAAATAACCATAAATAATGTTGGCGATGGAAATGAATGAATTTAGGTCAGATCTGACCTTCTTTTAAACGAAATTTGGACTTTAGTTCAAGTTGATATAAAATAATAGGATGAAAAAAACACTCATAATCTTATTCATTTTTCTTGGTTTAATTGGGATTGCTAGTAACTCAGTGTTAGCTGAAAGCTCCCTGAAACCGATGCCAGTAGTAGATTATGTTGATCTTGATCGGTTCATGGGCGATTGGTATGTAATTGCCACTATCCCAACGTTTCTTGAAAGGGACGCATACAATCCTATTGAAACCTATAAGCGTGATAGTGATGGAAGTATTGCAACGACCTTTACTTTCAATAAAGGTAGTTTAGATGGTCCAACTAAGATATATCAACCCCGTGGATTTATTAAAGACAAGCGCACTAACGCGATTTGGGGTATGCAGTTTGTCTGGCCAATAAAGGCAGACTACAGAATTGTGTACTTAGATGATGACTACCAACAAACCATTATTGGACGTAACAGTCGAGACTATGTATGGATTATGGCGCGAACGCCAACGATTTCTCAACAAGACTACTCAAACTTAGTGGATCTAGTTGATTTCCTAGGTTATGACCTAGATGATCTTCAAAAAGCAATCCACAAATGAAAAAACTATTCCAAACAGGATCAAGTATTCTGATAATCAGAACTTTGACCAATCGCAATACTCAACATAGATAGATTAATTCTCTTTAAATCCTATTCCAGTCAAGACCCAATAACTCCTTCTTCTCCGTTCATAATTCTCATGATGTTTGCACGATGAGTGAAATAAATAAAAAGATTGATAAGAAAAATTATTAGAGTAGCTTTTAAAACATGAGATTCAAAGAAATAAAAATACATTATGAAATAAAAATATATTGGTGAAAGGAGAGTTGCAGTTAGCGCTGCAATAGATGAAACTTTCATTACTTTAGCTACGATAAGCCAAATAATTGAAAATGTTAATCCTACAAAAAAATTTAAACCTATTAATCCTCCAAGGTACGTTGCAACACCTTTACCGCCTTTAAATCCATAAAAGATAGGGAATACATGCCCAAGAAATGCACAAAATAAAATAATAGTTAATTCGAACACATGAACATCAAAGTAATAATGAGCCAGAATTACTGGCAACGCTCCTTTTAAGCCATCAAATATAAGAACGAAGGCGGCTATTCTTTTGCCTCCAATTCTAAGAACATTAGTAGCACCTGGGTTTTTAGAGCCTTGAGTTCTGGGATCTGGCAGACCCATAATCTTACAAATAATAATAGCACTAGAGATTGAACCTAGAAGATAGCTAGCAATAAAGCCAGCAATTAGAAAATCAAACAATTAGTTCTCCTTTTTTATAGCAATGAATTTTAAAACTATTTATAAATTATATCAATGAAAACATTTTTTTGTAGTAATCACAGGATATCTCAAAGGTATCATAATAGTTTTTTTTAAGTAGATTAAATATGGATATTGTTTTTGTTCAAGGGCTTAAAGTAGATACGGTTATAGGTATTTATGATTGGGAAAGAAAAATTCGCCAAGAAATAACACTAGACATAGAAATGTCTTCAGATATTGCTTTAGGGGCAAGTACTGATCATATTGACCAGGCTTTAAACTATAAAGATATATGTAAGCGTATTATAAGTTTTGTGAAAGAGTCTGAATTTCAACTTGTAGAGACCTTAGCAGAACAAATTTGCCAGATTATTCTTAATGAGTTTGATGTTAGTTGGGTTAAATTAAAGCTTAATAAAGGTGAGGCAATAACTGGTGCTGAAGGAGTTGGTGTAATAATTGAAAGGTCAACCGTTTAATGAGTTCACTCCATCTTAATATTGGCTCAAATCAGGATAAGCGAAAAAATATTCGTTTAGCGCTAGATAGTCTTGAGCCTCACTTTACAAAAATTACTACCTCATCACTTTATGAGAGTCCTTCCGAGGGTTTTATTGGGGGTAATTTTTACAACATTGGTGTTAATGTTGAGACAGATAAAAATATTAATGAAGTTGTAAATATTTTGCATGGTATTGAAAATTCTTTGGGAAGGGATCGCAATTTACCAAAGTTCTCTTCTAGGATAATAGATCTAGATCTTGTTTTGTATGATGATGATATTGACGATAAATTAAATATTCCTCGTCGCGATATTTTAAAGTATGCATTTGTTCTTGCGCCTCTTGCGGAGCTTAATCCAAATGATATTCATCCTCAGGAGAGAGTTTCTTATTTGGCCCTTTGGAAGGGATTCCAATCCAGTAAGGAGTTTGAATTAAACCAGTATAATATTGATAAACTTTTTGACTAATGAGTACAAATATGAAAAAAATAACTGGATTATCTTCTCTGATCATTCTTTCAGTTTTTGTGTTTTTTACAAATACCACTCAGGCAGAGTTTGTTGCTGGTAAAAATTATATTGTCTTAGATAAAGCAATAGAAACTGAGACTGGCAGTCAAGTAGAAGTTAGGGAGCTTTTTTGGTATTTTTGTCCTCATTGTTTTTCTGTGAATCCTTTTCTTGATAATTGGTTAAAAACAATGGATAGCTCTGCTCAATTTATTCTTCAGCCGGCGGTTTTTCCGGGCTGGGAATATGGAGCTGGTTTTTATTATGTTCTTGAAGAATTAGGAGAGGTAGATCGGTTACATGGAGCATTGTATAACGCAATTCATATTCAAAAATTACAGTTTAAAACACAACAAGATTTTGTTGCATGGCTTACTTTTAATGGGGTGGATGAAGAAAAAGCAAATAAGGTTTATAATTCATTTCCTGTAAAGGTAGCTGTTAATAAGGCAAAGGCTAATACTTACAAATATCGTATTCCTGGAGTCCCAGCTTTCATTGTAAATGGTAAGTATATGGTTAATGGGACTAGTGCCGGAAGCTCTGAGAAAATTTTTGAAGTAATCAATTATCTAATACAGAAAGAATCCCAATAATAAATATGACTAGGCTTAAAGCCGATACAGTTTTACTTTTTTCGGGACTAGATCCATCGGGCGCCGCTGGGGTTTCAGCAGATATTGAAACTATTAATCAATTTGGCGTTACGCCACTTCCAATTATTACCACTCTTACTGCTCAAAATACTCAGCGAGTTTTGTCCCTTGAGCCAACAAAAAATAGTCTTTTAGAATTGCAGTTTAAGTTAATAGATGAAGATATTAGTTTTAATACAGTCAAAATAGGTCTTCTAGGTTCTTCGTCTCAAGTTAAAACTATTTCAAAGTTACTTTGTGATAGGCGTGGATTGAGTATTATTCTTGACCCCATAATCAGTGCTAGTACTGATGACATACTCAGCACTAATGAGATGATTGCCTCTATGAAGAAAGAGCTTATCCCTATGTGTTTAATATTAACTCCTAATTTAGCTGAATTAAGCGCTCTAGCGCCAGGTCTAAATGAAAAGTTAGCAGTATCGAGTTTAAATTGCCCATGGATTCTTGTAACGACTTCTGACAGTTCTGAAATCCAAATTGAGCATCGCTTGTATCATAACTCTAATTTAATAAGAAAATTTACCTATAAGAAATTACCAGGCAAATACCATGGTTCTGGCTGTACATTATCAAGCGCTATTTCAGCTCTAGTAGCAAAAAATATTTCTATTGAGGATGCCTGTAAAAAGGCGCTTGACTATACCTACCAATCTTTGTTAAGCGCAAAAAAGGTTGGTAAAATGCAGTATCATCCAAATAGAGCTTTACCTAAATAAATATGACCTTTATTGATCAATGGCTAAGATCGGATATTAGAGATATCAATGCCTATCATGTGCCTTCTTCAAAGAATATGCTCAAAATGGATGCAATGGAAAGTCCGTTTGGCGTGCCTGAAGAATTAAAAGATGAATTTTTAGAGTATATTTCGCAATCAGAAGTAAATCGTTATCCAGATGCAAGCGCAAAAGAGCTTCAGGCTACCTTAAGAAACTTAATGGAAATTCCAGAAGAGCTTGGAGTGCTTCTTGGAAATGGTTCAGATGAATTAATTCAGCTTTTATCCTTAGCATGCAGAAGTGGTGACTTGATAATGAGTTTCGAGCCAAGTTTTGTAATGTATGAGCTGGTTTCAAAATTTGCACAATTAAATTATCATGGAGTGAAGCTTGATGATAATTTTGATATCGATTTAAATTCTGCTCTATTAGCCATTAAAAGTAAAAAGCCAAAGCTAATTTTTATAGCCTATCCAAATAATCCAACTGGCAACTCTTTCGACTTTGATGCGATTATAGAAATTATCAAGTCTACTGATGCTTTAGTTGTTCTCGATGAAGCTTACTATGCATACTCGGAACGAAGTTTTTTAAAAGAAATTGTAAATTTTTCAAACTTAGTGGTCCTAAGAACAATTTCAAAAATTGGTTTTGCTGGTCTAAGGCTTGGTTTGTTAGTCGGAAGCCAAGAGACTATAGAACAATTAAATAAATTACGACTTCCGTACAATATTAATACTTTAACCCAAGCCAGTGCAAATTTTCTGCTTAAAGATACACAGCGTATTTCTAATAATGCCAAAATAATCATGAATGAAAGGGGCCGACTTTCTGATGCGCTTTCTTTAATTCCAAGTCTTACTGTCTACCCGTCTCAAACTAACTTTCTTTTAATAGAGGTTCATAATGCAAAGTCTTTATTGAAATCATTAAAAGAAAGTGGAATTCTTGTAAAAGGCTTTATGATAGGCTCGCAATTAGAAAACTTCATTCGTATCAGTGTTAGTGAGGCAAAAGAAAACAACGTTCTCTTAAGATGCATCAAGGAATACTATGATTAGCCGCGAAGAGTTAAAAAATTATTGTAATAGCTATCTTGACATTAATAAATTTAAGGATTATGGCCCTAATGGGCTGCAAATTGAAGGCTCATTAAATATCACTAAAATTGTAAGCGGTGTCAGTGCTAATCTAGACCTTATCGAGAGAGCAATTGAAGAAAGAGCAGATGCTATTTTTGTTCATCATGGTATTTTCTGGGACAACGAGTCGAAAACAATAACTGGCGCAAAGAGAGCCAAGATCAATTTGTTGCTTAAGAATAATATTAATCTTTTTGGTTTCCATCTCCCACTTGATGACCACCCAGAAGTGGGAAATAATGTTGAGCTTGGAAGGCGTTTAGGCATAACCAATATGAGGCCTGTTGAACATAGTTTACTTTGGCAAGGTGAGCTGAGTACTAATTTAAGTGATTTTTCAAAATTGATTGAAGAAAAACTGGATAGGTCTCCTCAGATATATGGCAAGCAGAGTGGGGAGATTAAAAAAATTGCCTGGTGTACTGGCGGCGCCCAAGGTTTTATAGAAGATGCAATCAACCTTAACGTTGATTTGTATTTGAGTGGAGAAGTGTCAGAAAAGACACCCGCTGTAGCTAAGGAGAATAATATTACATTTATTTCAGCTGGGCATCATGCGACTGAAAGGTATGGTGTGCAGGCCCTTTGCAAACATCTTTGTTCTGAGTTTAAATTGCAGCATCAATATATTGAAATCAACAATTCTGTTTAAGCTTATTATTATTTGGAGTTAGTATGGAGAGATTAAGTTTATCTAGTTCTACTAACTTTAGTAGAATCATTTATGGAATGTGGCGCTTAGCAGACGACACCAATACAACAACCAAACATATTAGCGAAAAAGTTAATTTGTGCTTAGACCAAGGAATCACTACATTTGATCAGGCCGCTGTATATGGTTTATATACTGCTGAAGCATTATTTGGGGGTGTCCTGAAAGCAAACCCAGCCTTAAGACATAAGATTGAGATTGTATCTAAATGCGGCATAGTAAATCCTTCTAATAGATATGCTAATACATTTGTGAGTCATTACGACACATCAAGGGAGCATATTTTTAACTCTGTTGAAGTGTCCTTAAAGAATATGTCAACAGATTATTTAGACTTGTTATTAATACATCGTCAGGACCCTTATATGGATCACTTAGAGACTGGCAATGCATTAGATGATCTTGTGTTGTCTGGAAAAGTAAAAGAAGTGGGTGTGTCAAACTTCAAGCCTTGGGATTTTAGTTTGTTGCAGTCAGGTATGAAAAGCCAATTAGTAACGAATCAAATTGAGATGTCTTTGGCTGCAACTGATTCGTTTACGAATGGAGATCTTGCTTTTCATCAGGAGCAAGGAACTACTGTCATGGCTTGGTCGCCTCTTGGAGGCGGCAAGTTGATGAGTAATGATGGGCTGCTTGGTAAGGCGCTAGCAAAAATTGCAATCATTCAAAATGTTGATATAGCAGCAGTTGCAGTTGCTTGGATATTAGCCCATCCTGCAAAGATTTGCCCTGTAATGGGCACAAATAATTTAGAAAGGATTGCGAAAATTTCCGATGCGATGCACGTTAAGATGGATCGTGAAACTTGGTTTGAGCTTTATACTGCTTCATTTAATGATGGCATCTTGCCATGGCGTCTTCCTTAATTTACTCAAGATATGAATACTTCTTTACCCAAATGAAATAAATATCCTAAAGCATTAAATATATTTATGGGTATTTGCCTCAGTCCTTTGTATAATCTATGCTTATTTAGCATCTTCGAGTATTATGAGTAAAAAATATAACGTTGCAATTGTTGGAGCAACAGGCGCAGTAGGGGAAACCCTGATCTCAATTTTAGATCAAAGAGATTTCCCTATTGAAAATTTGTATCCCTTAGCATCCAAACGATCTGCCGGCAGTAAGGTTTCATGTCAAGGAAAGTCATGGACTATAGAAGATCTAGAAACTTTTGATTTTTCTAAAGTCCAAATAGGTATATTTTCTGCAGGAGGCGATATTTCTGAAAAATATGCACCTATAGCTGCAGCACAAGGCTGTATTGTTATTGATAACACGTCTCATTTTAGAAGGGACGAGGATATCCCGTTAGTTGTTCCTGAGGTTAATCCTCATGCAATAGCTAATTATACTAATCGAAATATTATTGCCAATCCAAACTGTTCAACGATTCAGATGCTAGTTGCTTTAAAGCCAATATATGATGCTGTAGGCATCTCAAGAATTAATGTTGCAACTTACCAAGCTGTCTCGGGAAGTGGTAAAGAGGCCATTACTGAGCTTACTAATCAAACTGCTAACTTACTAAATGGAAATGATGTGGAGGTAGAAGTTTATACCAAGCAAATTGCTTTTAATGCTATTCCTCATATTGATACATTTCAAGATAACGGGTATACAAGAGAAGAAATGAAAATGGTTTGGGAGACTCAGAAAATATTTGAGGATGACAACCTTCTTGTTAATCCTACTGCTGTTAGAATTCCAGTTGTATATGGCCATTCAGAAGCTGTTCATATAGAAACTAGAGAAAAAATAACTGCTATTGACGCTCGAAATTTACTTGAAAAAGCAGAAGGGGTCATAGTTATGGATGAAAGAAAAGATGGTGGATATGCAACACCTTTTGTAGAGGCTACGAATACTGATGCTACATATGTAAGTCGCATTAGGGAGGATATCAGTCATGATAAGGGACTCAACTTATGGGTTGTATCAGATAATATTAGAAAAGGCGCCGCTCTCAATAGTATTCAAATAGCTGAAATACTTATCAGAGACTATATTGCTTAAGATAAAATCAAACTATGATTACTAAAGAACGCAAAACCAACGAAACTGAAATATCAGTTAGTCTAGAATTATATGGGAGCGGAAAGGCTAAGATTGATACCGGCGTTCCATTTTTGGATCATATGTTGGATCAAATTGCTCGTCATGGATTAATGGATTTATCAATTAAATGTGACGGTGATAACGAAATAGATGACCATCACACGGTTGAAGATGTTGGAATAACTATTGGACAAGCATTCTTTGATGCTGTAGGCGATAAAAAAGGATTGACGCGTTATGGTCACGCCTATGTACCCTTAGATGAGGCTTTATCCAGGGTAGTTGTAGATTTGTCTGGACGACCTGGACTCGATCTTGGAGTTAAGTTTACAAGAGATAGGGTGGGCTCATTTGATTTAGATCTCATTAGAGAGTTTTTTCAGGGTTTTGTAAATCATGCCCTAGTCACTCTTCATATTGACAATTTAAAAGGTGTCAATTCTCATCACCAAGCGGAAACTGTATTTAAAGCTTTTGGAAGAGCGCTTCGAATGGCTGTGACTCCAGATGAGAGGCAAGCAAATATAATCCCTTCGACAAAGGGCTCACTTTAGAAGACAATTAGGAAGAGCAACATGCAAACAATTGCAATTGTTGACTATGGAATGGGAAATGTACGTTCTGTTCAAAAAGCTATTGAGCATGTAGCGCCAAATGACAAGTGCCTTCTCACTAACAATCCTCAAGTTATAAGAGATTCTGACCGTGTTGTTTTTCCAGGACAAGGGGCAATGGGTTCGTGTATGAGCGCTCTTGAATCAAATGAGTTAATTGATGAAGTGAAATTAGCTTCAAAATCAAAACCATTTCTTGGTATATGCCTTGGTTTACAGCTGTTATTTGACTATAGTGAAGAAAATAATACAACCCAAGGCCTATCAATAGTTCCAGGAAAGGTCTTAAAATTTCAAAATAGTGAACTTAAAATACCACATATGGGTTGGAATAGAGTAAATCAAGTAAAAGATCACCCACTATGGCATAATATCGAAAATAATAGCCGTTTTTACAGTGTGCACAGTTATTATGTAGAAGAGGGCGATAAAAGCTGTGTTGCCGGAACGACAAACTATGGGCATACTTTTACATCTGCAATTTCAATAGATAAGCTTTTCGCCGTGCAATTCCACCCAGAAAAATCTCAAAGCGATGGGTTGCAATTACTCAAAAATTTTACTGATTGGAAGTAAGTAAAGAGTAAATTAGTTTTGAACTAGATTTTTAAGACTGATTAAATAATTATCTTGATCCAAAGTAGTGTTATTTTTTTGAGATTGGTATATCATTTCGGCTATACATTCCATCATCATATGTTCAACTTCATGAGCATCACTATGAACTTCAATAAGTTTTTTGTATATATCATTAATTCCATTTGGCCGGTTTAGGGTGAGTTGATCTTGAAGAGCTAAATGCAGGTTTATGTGAAGGAATGGATTTGTTTTTCCTTGTTCTGGGAAATATTCTAAATTGATATCATTAATTAGTGCGTGATACTCAGGGTGCTTCTGAACGATCAATGCAAGTTGAAGTTCAAGTGGCTCTAGTATTTCAGCATTAGTATGTTTTTGCCACGATTTAGCTAGAAATGCTCTTTGTTTCGATCTATCTTGAGAGAACACTCTGTTTAATTATGTTTTAAAGGTTTTTCTCTTCGTACTCACATAAGTCTAATAATTTACACTCTGTGCAATGGGGTGATCTGGCTTTACAGACGTATCTCCCATGAAGAATCATTAAATGATGGGCTGGTACTTTAAATTCATCAGGTATAAATTTAATTAACTTCTTTTCAACTTCTAGAACTGTTTTTCCTGAGGCTATTGCTGTTCTGTTTGCGACTCTATAAATGTGAGTATCAACTGCAATAGTTGGTTGTCCAAATGCAGTATTCAGAACTACATTTGCAGTCTTACGACCGACTCCAGGAAGTGCCTCTAACTCTTTTCTAGTTTCAGGGACATTTGAGCTATATTTGTCTATTAGTATTCTGCAGGTTTGAATAATATGCTTTGCTTTTGAATTAAACAATCCAATCGATTTGATTGTGTCTCTTAAAGTATCTTCGCCTAACTCGAAAATGCTTTCAGGAGTATTTGCAAGTGGGAATAAGATATCAGTAACTTGATTTACACTTTTATCAGTTGCTTGTGCTGATAACGTCACAGCCACTAATAGTTCAAAGGATGTTGAGTAGTTCAGTTCAGTTGTTGGATTTGGAATCTGCTTTAAAAGTCTAGCAAACATCTCACTTCTAGTTTCTGCGTTCATTTGAACCTTTTTTCGTTAAACTAAGGTCGAATATTATACTTAAAATTTGCGTATTTTTCAATAGTAAGCTATTTTGATTAAAGAAATGTTTGTGCATAACTCTCAAGATCCTTCCATAATCGATTTTTCTCAGGTGCACTTTCTTTTAGGTTAAATAAGCTGCGTTCAAAGCTATCTATAGATAAGAAACCATTTTCACCATTTTGAACTCTAGATTGAACAATTTCAAACCACTGCTCTTGTTCAGCTTCGTTTAATAACTGGGGATAATTCCTAGCTTTAAAGTTTAAAAATAATTTTGTGAGCCTCTTATCTTCAAAATTTGGCTTAAAGTGCTCTATTTCGGCTACTGATAGAGTCTGAATTTGATTACATTTAGTTCTATCACTATTACTAATAAAGCCGTCATAAAGAGATTGGTCGACATCATTACTTGGCCCTCTTTCACCTTCAGTTTTGTAAATTGAATGAACTTTTGCTTCAATTTTTTTTATATTATTTTGGATGTATAGTAAATTTTTTAAACATTTCTTCATATTGACTTGAAACTTTTCTACAAGGAGCGGAGACAACTTGAAACTATCTTTATTTGGGCTGCATACAAACATTGGGCTTTTGTTAAAAACTAGTTCGTTAAGTTCAAGCTTGTTGATGCCTTTTGGTAAATCAACCTTTTTAGAAAATGTAAGCGTTTTTAATTCCTCAATCTCAAGTTCCATTAGAAGTTCTGGGTCTTGATTAAGGTTAAAGACGATTGCACGATCTGAATATTCAGGGTGATAACATATTGCGGTCACTAAGCGAGTAAAAGCAGACTTATAGCCAAAGGGTGAGTTTGTTAGAAGCATTGGATGTAGGATACGAACTTGCTTGTTAACTTCTTTTTTGTCATTTAAGCTAAGAGCGTAATCAAAAAACTTTGGTTGACTTTTTTTCATGATGGCTGCAATGCCAATTGTAGCGCGAACATCAGCCATAGCATCATGTGCATTTGTGTGCTCAATGTTATTTGCAGGTGCAAGTTGATCTAGCTTGAAAATTGGTCTATTCTTATCATTTTTTACCCATTCTAGACTTTCTTCTTCTTTGTGTGCATAACAGAATCGTGCAACATTAAGAATATCCCATCTTGCGTTACCGTTTTGCCAATGCCAAGAATATGGGTCTATGAAATTTCTAAATAAGGTATGTCGAGTAAATTCATCATCAAATGCTATAGAGTTATAACCAACAATGCATGTCTCTGGTGTTGAAAATTCATGATGTATTTTTTTGATAAATTCATGTTCAATTAAACCATTTTTTTCACATAATTGAGGTGTTATTCCTGTAACTGCACACGCTTCAGGAGCTGGTAGACAGTCATGAGTGGGTTTGCAATAGAACATGTGTTCTTCAAGAACATTAAGATTTTCATCAGTTCTAATGCCAGCAAATTGAGCAATTCTTTGAACTTTTGGCGATAATCCAAAAGTCTCATAATCGTACCAATAGAATGTTTTCATAGATCCTTTTTTTTGTATTAATTATATATGTAACAAATACTTTTAATTGAAAGAGATATTATTTTGGCTGTAAAAATTCCAATGATAGAGGTTTAAGTTATAGCAATTTGATTTAAACCAGGCAATAAAAAACCCAGCACTTAGGCTGGGTTTTCATTAAATAATTCTTAAATTATTTTGGTACTACGTTGGCTGCTTGAGGTCCTTTGGCACCATCTTCGAGTTCGAATTCAACTTCTTGACCTTCTTCTAGTGATTTGTAACCATCACCTTGGATTGCTCTGAAATGAACGAACACATCGTCACCACTCTCTTGCTCAATAAAACCAAAACCTTTTTTTGCGTCAAACCATTTAACGCGTCCTGTTGTTGTAGACATTCCGTCTCCTAAAAATAAATAAAACATGGAAAAGACGCAACCAACCCAAATTACTGTGAAACCGACTTACTACGAAGCAACAACACACTATTAAATTAGCTGTATTTTAACCAGCAACGTAATTTTAACCTATAACTAATTATTAAATGTGCCTATTTACTGCTAATTACCAGTAATTAACCTTACCTTTTGGGTTTGCCTCGCGAGAATTTCTTGTCTTTGTGTCTATTAGGCCTATCTCCACCCTTGCCTCTAGGCTTCCTTTCAAACTTTCTTTCACCACCTCTTCTCGAAGAATCTCTTTTGAAATCATCACTTTTTTCATGGGGGGCAGTAGTATTATTTTTCTCTGACAATTCTTCAATATTAAGTTTTTTATCAAAAACTCTCGTTTTTTTCAAAATGGCAAGAGTTTCTTTTGTCATCTCATCGGGCAAATCAATTGTAGTAAAGTCTTGAAATATTTGAATTGCTCCAATAAACTCACTACTAATTTCAGCCTCATTTGCTATTGCGCCCAAGACATTGCCCGGCTTAATGTTGTCTTTACGACCAACAGCTAGTCTGTACCTTCGCATTTTAATTGAAGGATTATTTTTGAGTGGATCTGCATGAACTGAGATAGAAATTTTAGCTTTACTACCTTCCTTAAATGAGCCTTGGCTTAACTCTTTCTCACTAAGAAGTAGTGGCTCAGTGCCTTGCGCCATTAATGCTAGTGCCGATGCTATTTTAAAGGCATCAACTTCATGCTCTTTTTGGAAGCTTAGAATTAGTTCTTCAAAGATTCCCAACTCTTGATTGTTAAGAGTGTCGCTTATGCGTTGTTTAAAGTTTGTTACCCTCTGCTCATTAATAATTTTGGCAGAAGGAAGCTGCATTGGCGTGATTGGTTGACGAGTAATCCTTTCGATTGTCTGAAGCATCCTTCTTTCTCTTGGCGCTACAAACAGTATTGCTTTTCCTTCTCTACCAGCTCTGCCTGTTCTTCCAATTCTGTGAACATAAGACTCTGGGTCTTGAGGAATGTCATAATTCACAACATGAGAAATTCGCTCAACATCTAACCCTCTTGCCGCAACATCAGTGGCAATTAGAATGTCAATTTTCCCTTTTTTAAGCTGCTGAATTGTTCGCTCTCTTTGATTTTGAACAATATCACCATTAATCGCTTCAGCTGAAAAACCTCTTGCAGATAATTTTTCTGCTAAATCAACTGTTGCTGTTTTTGTTCTTACAAATATTAAAAGAGCATCAAATGATTCAACCTCTAAAATTCGAGTTAATGCATCTAATTTATTAACGCCACTAACTAGCCAATAACTTTGACTAATTGTCTGTGCTGTAGCAGTTTTTGTTTTTATCTTAACTATTTTTGGATCGTTTAAGAATTTTTCTGCAACCCTTCTTATTACGTCGGGCATTGTTGCTGAAAAAAGTGCAATTTGTCGCTCTTTTGGAAGTTTTTCCATTACCCACTTAACATCATCAATAAAACCCATTCTTAGCATTTCATCAGCTTCATCAAGCACAAGTGCTTTCAGTGAGTTTAGCTTAAGAGTGCCTTTTTTTATGTGATCCATTACTCTTCCAGGGGTTCCTACAACAACGTGAACTCCTCTTTTTAATGGCCTTAACTGAATATCATAAGACTGTCCACCATATATAGGAAGTACATGCAGTCCTTTAAGGTGTCTAGCATAGGTTTGGATCGCCTCTGAAACTTGAATTGCAAGTTCTCTAGTAGGGGCTAATACTAAAAGCTGAACTTGATTAGTATTGATATCAATTCTATCAATTAATGGAAGTGAAAACGCTGCTGTTTTTCCAGTACCAGTTTGCGCCTGACCAATAACATCATGGCCATTTAATAAATGAGGTATGCACTGCTCTTGAATTGCTGATGGCGTTTCGTAACCAACTTCATCAAGCACCTTTATTAGGGCCTCGGAAAGACCAAAACTTTTAAAATTTACGCTTGATTCATGTTCAGACATGTGAAGTGGGGGGAGTAAAAAGGTGCGTATTATACCTTAGTTTGAAATTCTACATCTACAACCAGTATTTATGATTAGGATGAAGTTAATAAAAATAAATTAAAACCATTTGATTGAGCAGCCCATTGAAGGAGTTTGGTGGTTCGGGCCATTTCCCGTAATTGAAATTTCTTTCATTGCCTCAAATAATTCTCGTTTTGCTCCATTAACGGATTCTTTTCTAGATTCATTAAGTCTTCCGCGATATTGAAGTCCTAGATTTTTGTTATATCCAAAAAAATCTGGAGTACATACGGCGCCAAATGCTTTTGCAACCTCCTGTGTTTCATCAAGTAAATATGGAAAAGGGAAATTTAAATCAGATGAAATTTTTTTCATATTCTCAAATGAATCTTCTTTGTATTCATTAGGGTCATTTGACATGATGCCGACACTATTGATGCCTAAAGCCGCGAGCTCTTTTGTGTCTAGAATTATTTGGTCAATGATTGATTTAACGTAAGGGCAATGATTGCAAATAAACATTACTAGAAGGCCATTAGGACCTCTAAGGCTATTTAAGTCGTATAACTTGCCATCAACCCCTTTAAGTTCAAACTCAATTGCTGGTAAATCGAAATCACAAATTGGGCTTTCAGTTCTTACCATAATTTTTTTAATAGTCTCATATCTATGATTTTAATATAGTTTGAATAATGTGTCCTGCCATCATTAAACCAAAAATATTAGGCATATATGATATTGCTCCATTGACCGCTCTTGGCCTTCCTGGAGGACACAGCTCATTTTCAATTAAATCTGCATGTGGAAGCGCTTTTATTTGAGTTTCTGTCGAATGTACGACTGGAAATTTTAAAGATGCGTGTTTACTTCTGAGTTGTCTTCTTAGCTCTCTAGCAAGGCCACAATATTCGGTTTTATCCATTCTAGAGATTGTCACTTTGGTTGGATCTAGTCTTCCACCAGCTCCCATACTAGAAATTATTGGCTTTCCTGAGCGATTACAGGCATCAATTAAATTTGTTTTACATGCGATTGCATCTATGCAGTCTGCTACAAAATTTAAATCCTCATTTTTAGCTATTGACTCTGCTTCATTAATGTCAATAAAAAGGTTTTTTTCATTGATTACAGTATCAGGATTGATATCCTTCAGTCTTTGTGCAAGAACTTTTACTTTTGAGCCGCCCAAAGTTGAATGCAGAGCAATTACCTGGCGATTAAGATCTGTATTTGAAATAGTATCAAAGTCAATTAAAGTTAATTCTCCAATTCCTGCCCTGCAAAGTGATTCTGCGCAAGCACCTCCGACGCCGCCTAGTCCAGCAATAACAACGTGTGATTCTGCTAATTGAGATAAGCCTAGCTGGCCAACTAATATTTCAGTGCGAGCGCAACTTCCTGCCATTAATCTATATTAAAGATATTGCGTGTGTTTTGGTCGCACTGTTCAATTACCTGGTCAACAGTGAGCTTTTTAATTCTTGCAACTCTCTCGGCTACCTGAATTAATTCATCTGGATTTTTATGATCATCCGTTTCAATCACTATTGACTCCATTGGTAAAAATTTGACAATGTCATGGAGCTTGTATGCTTGTGGATTGGTTAAAGTATTGCCAAAACCAAACGAAAAATTTATTTTAAGTAAATTTTCAGCTTGTTGAATACTTCCTGAATATGCGTGGATTACCCCTCTAGATTTAGAGTGCGATTTGAGTAAGTCAGTGACATCTTCAGTAGCTTGAACGGAGTGAATGATTAAAGGCAAGTCAAAGCGAGTAGCTAAAGATATCTGTTCATCAAACATAAATCTCTGCGTATTTTGATCTTTAACTTTAACATAATCAAGGCCACATTCACCAACTGCAACTGGCTTTTCTTCCTCAATGCGAACTTCAAGATCATATAAATCTATCATCTGGTGGCTTTCAATAAACCATGGGTGAATTCCAAGTGCAAAATGACTATTATTATCTGTTGAGCAGCAAGCAATTACACTATCCCAGTTATCTTTCCCAGTTGAAGGAACGATAACTCCAGTGGTTGAGTTAGAAGGTGAGTTAACATTATCAAAATCTAAGTGTATGTGTGAGTTAAGCATTGTTTTCTTTTTTATCTAATGGATAATATAATAATATGTTTTTAAAAACAAAATAAATGAAATTTTTTTCTGACAAATTATCGCAGATTCATCTAGTCTTGCTTGTAGCCGGTTTTTTAACGTTAACTGGTAATTTTACATTTTTCGAAAAAACATTGCTGGTTTATCCACTTTCTGAGAACGTATTTTTTTTAGGATCTTTATTTCTTTTTTTGTTTACTTTCTTGTCTGCCTTGCTACTTCTGCTTTGCTATAGGAGGTCAACAAAGCCAATTTTAATTCTACTGCTAGTAATCTCATCAGTGGTTAGTTATAGCACAAATAATTATGGCATTGTTTTTGACCATAATATGATAACCAATACATTTGAAACAGACTCAAGTGAATTTCTTGACTTGGTAAATTATAAATCAATTTTATACTTTTTAATATTGGGACTATTGCCTTCTTTATTTGTATGGAGGATAGGCTTAAAAAAACTATCATTAAAGGCACAATTTTTTCAAAGGCTTAAATACTTTTTAGTATTGATAGTGGTGTTTGTAGTGGTTGTCTTGTCATTTTCAAAGCATTACACATCGTTTGCAAGAGAGAATCGTGATTTAAGGCTCTACATTACTCCAACGTATTATTTGTATTCTGCGGCTAAATTTATTGATTCAAAAATAGCTACCTCTTCTCAACCTTTTGTTGAGATTGGTCTTGATGCAAAGATCAATAAGAAGTCAACTCAAAGAAGATTGGTAATTTTGGTAGTTGGTGAAACTGCTCGAAGTGATCATATGTCAATTAATGGTTATGAACTTAAAACAAACCCTTATTTAGAGCAAGAAGAAATTATTTCTTTTGAGAAGATGGTTTCGTGTGGAACTGATACTGCTTGGTCCGTTCCATGCATGTTCTCTGTGCTTGATCGAAGTAATTACAATCATACTATTGGCAAGAATATGAGCAACTCACTTGATATGATCAGTAGGGCAGGTGCGAGCGTCCTTTGGCTCGATAATAACTCTGATTCAAAGGGAGTGGCAGAGCGAATTCCTTACTTAGATTATCGCTCATCTGCACTTAATCCTGTATGTAATCCGGAGTGCAGGGATGAAGGTATGCTGACGAATATTCAAAACTATATTGATACGCAACGTAACGATGATGTGCTGATAGTTTTGCATACTATGGGGAGTCATGGTCCTGCTTACTACAAAAGATACCCAGCAGAATTTGAAATTTTTAAGCCTTCTTGCAAAACAAATCAATTAAATGAATGCACAGATGAAGAGATTACAAATGCATACGATAACACTATCTTATACACTGATTATTTCCTTTCTAAGGTGATTGGAATTTTAAAGGAAAACTCAGATAATTCTGATACAGCAATGTACTACATTAGTGATCATGGTGAATCTCTTGGGGAGGGTGGCATCTATCTTCACGGGATGCCTTATTTTATGGCGCCTGATGAGCAGAAAAAAATTCCAGCATTTATGTGGTTTGATGATTCAATGTCAAAGATATTTGACATAGACTCTATAAAAGAAAAAGCACGTTTACCTCAATCTCATGATAGTTTGTTTCACACTTTATTAGGCTTAATGGATGTTAAAACCAAACTCTATAAAAAAGACCTTGATTTAACTGCAAAATAAATTTGAAATAAACTACCTAATTATTCCTGGGTATTTCATGTATTTGCCATATGAAAACTTACATCAAGAATAAAAAGTGATTATAATAGTCCGATTATTCTGATCCGACATATAGAAGCGAGTTATGAAAACATTTAGTGCGAAAGCAGAAGAAGTAAAAAGAGAGTGGTTTTTAGTAGATGCAGATGGCAAGACTCTTGGACGTCTAGCAACAGAAGTTGCGTCTCGTCTTCGTGGTAAGCACAAAGCTGAATACACACCTCATGTGGATACAGGTGATTATATTGTGATTGTTAATGCAGCTAAAATAACTGTTACTGGAAACAAATATAATGACAAAATGTATCATCATCATACTGGCTATGTTGGAAATTTGAAATCAGTTCCATTTAAAGATCTTCTCGCTAAAAAGCCTGAAGAAGTAATTCAGAAGGCAGTTAAAGGAATGTTGCCAAAAGGCCCGTTAGGCAGAGAAATGTTTAGAAAAATGAAGGTTTTTGCGGGTAGTGAACATACCCATCAATCTCAACAACCACAAGTATTGGATATTTAAGGCATATTATTATGGCAGATAAAGAAGTTTTTTACGCAACTGGAAGAAGAAAGACATCAGTTGCTCGTGTTTACATGACAAAAGGTAAGGGTGTTTTTACAGTTAATAAAAAGCCTATGGCTGAATATTTCGGTAGAGAAACATCTTCAATGATTATAAATCAACCTTTAGATGTTGTTGAAATGCATAACAAGTTTGACTTTACCATCATGGTTAAAGGTGGCGGTGATACAGGCCAAGCTGGCGCGATTAGACTTGGAGTTACGAGAGCCCTTATGGCTTATGATGAAGCGACTCGTCCTGGATTGCGAAGTGCTGGACTAGTGACACGTGATGCACGTGTAGTTGAGCGTAAGAAAGTTGGTAGGAAGAAGGCGCGTAAGAGTGAGCAGTATTCAAAGCGTTAAACTTACAAATAAAAATCTACTTCAAAAAAACCCGCGACTAGCGGGTTTTTTTATATCTACACTATTTTTGGCTTAGTTGATGTAGTCGTGACGCCCAAGTTGGTTGTATTGGATGACTGATTTAATTGAATCAATATATTCAATACCGGGAAATGCATAATTACCTAACCCTTCTGCTAGAACGATTCCTTTAATCGGCTGAAGGTCATTGCGCTGTTTTTCTCTTATTAGGCGAAGCTCTTCATAGGCGTAACTTCGATTAATATTAAGTACATAGTAGTCGATACATTCTTCTAAAGAATTAAAGCTAGCAACTTCATGTGTTGCATTTGAATTTCTTTCTTTTGGAATGACTCCACAGCCTTCAGAAAAACACCAGATTCCAAAATAATTATTAAAATCTTTGGCAAATCTAGATCTTCCCCAGTTCGATTCATTTGCAGCCTGGGCAAGTATAAGAGAAGGGGGGAGGATATCAATTACTTTTAATAATTCTTCTTGAGTGGCTGGACTTTTGACGCGATACTTTGATGCTAATTTTTCGAGTTCATTGACGCTTAATTCATTGTTCAATATAGAATTTCTAATTTCAATTATCTCAGCATTTTTTTGATGTATTGCAGGAAGAAGGTAATTAAAGAAAACTTCTTTTCTTACAATAGTATTTTCAATTGAATCAAAGCTCGGCTTAAAAGCTGAAAGTGAGGCAGAAGAGACAAGGGTGCTTACTGAAAATAGAGTAACTAAAAGACAGAGGCTTTTTAGATTTTTTTTGATATTTCTATATTTATTGACCATTAATTAATCAATTCAAAATTGAAATTTAAGCTTATTATCCTGTAAAAACAAAGTTTTATCTTTGTATTTTTAAAAATAATAATTAGTCTCTAATGTGTTGGTAATTTGCGAATTATATTACTATACTAGTGATTAAATTGAAGCTCACAAAGCTTTTTGTATAGCTCTGAGCTAGATAATAAATCTTGATGACTGCCTTCAGCAATTAATCTCCCGTGATCGATAAGTAGAATACGATCTGCATGCATAATCGTTGCAAGTCTGTGAGCAATTATCAATGTAGTCCTTCCTTTCATTAGGACTTTCAATGCATCCTGTACCTTTTGTTCGCTGTCAGCATCTAAGGCACTTGTTGCTTCATCTAGAAGAAGGATTGATGGATCTTTAAGGATCGCTCTTGCTATGGCAATCCGTTGGCGCTGTCCTCCTGACAAGCGAACCCCTTGTTCACCAAGGTAGCTATCAAAGCCCTCAGGAAGCTGATCTATAAAGTCTAGCGCATAGGCTTCTTTTGCTGCCTCCTTTATCTGGTTTTTATTAGCAGTAGGTTTGCCATATCCAATATTATGAGTGACATCAGCTGAGAACAGTGTGGGTTGTTGCGGAACTACTCCAATACTTGATCGCAGGTCTTTAGGGTCAAGGTCAGTCAGGTTAATATTGCTTACCTCAATGCTGCCTTCAGAGGGGTCGTAAAATCGTTGCAGTAGTTCAAAAATAGTTGTTTTTCCAGCACCTGACAGTCCAACAATGGCAACTGTTTCACCTTCTTTGACTTTAAAGGTTAGCTCTTCAAGAGCCGACTGTTCTGGCCTAGATGGGTAACTAAAGTGTACATTGTTAAAACTGAGTGAGAGGGCACCATCATTCAATTTTTTAGGCTCAATCGGCGCAAAAATCTGTGATTTCTCTGCTAACAATTCAAGCAGTCTTTCTGTTGCACCAGCGGCCCTTTGAAGCTGACCATAAATTTCAGAAATAACAGCTACAGACCTTGCAACCATGATTGCATAAAAAACAAAAGCAGCTAGCTCTCCTGCAGTGATTTCGCCTTGTGCAACATCTTTAGCGCCAGCCCATATCATAGAGCCTAGACCAGTAAAAACTAGGATCATTGCTGCGGCAATTAGCAAAGAGCTTTGCATTATGCGACTTTTGGCTACTGTAAATGCTTTTTCTACTTCAGCGCTGAATGCTTGAGACTCTTCAGGCTCACGCGTAAAGCTTTGAACTACTTTAATGTTTTGTACTATTTCTCCAGCATACGTTCCAATGTCGGCGACTGTATCTTGACTTTTCCTCGAAAGAGATCTTAGCCGGCGACCATATATTGCCATAGGAAGTAAGATAATGGGTACGCTAGCAAGAACAATAAGGGCGAGTTTTAAGTTGGTGATAACCATCATCGTAAGTCCACCAAAAAACAGTAGGACGCTACTTAAAGCCATCGATATTGAGAAGCCAAAAATTGATTGAAGTAAAGTGGTGTCCGTTGTTAACCGCGCATTGATTTCCCCGCTTCGATTTACTTCAAAATAATGTGGATGAAGTGTAAGTAAATGATTAAATACGGCCAGGCGTACATCATTACTAACCCTTTCACCAATCCAAGAAACGAAATAGAAGCGAATAAAAGTCCCCACCACCATAATTATTAAAACAATCGCAATGGTGAGTATTGCTTTCTTGTTGAGAGTATAAATCCCCTCATCTATAAATAATTGAATTCCCTGACCAAATAACAAAAAAGCCATTGAAGTAAAAATTAACGCAATAACAGCAATTATGGCAATTTTTTTATAGGGCTTTATAAAGGGCGCCAAACGAAGCAATAGTCGCAAGTCTTGCTTCTGAATTTTTTCAGTACCAGTAATTTTTCTGTCAGTTAAGCTCATTGTTTACGCGCACCTAAAGGGTATTTTTTGAATTGCCTACTCTTCGCTTGGCTTTCTTAGGAGGAGCTCATTAACAGCCTCTCTAGGAGTTATCTTTCCTTCAGTGACTGCTAATACTTGTTCGCAAATAGGCATCTCGATCTGATGGTTATTTGCAATCCTAATTACTAGTTTTAAGGCTTTAAAACCCTCCACTGTGGCGTTGATATTTTTTAGAGCTTTATCAGTAGGTATGTTGTTGGCAAGCTCTTTACCAAATCGACGATTTCTAGATAAATCATCTGAGCAGGTGAGAATTAAATCACCCATTCCAGAGAGTCCTTGAAAGGTAACCTTGTCTGCTCCCAGTGCAACGCCCAGTCGAGTCATTTCTGCTAAACCTCTTGTAATAAGTGCTGCTTGTGTATTTGCACCAAATCCAAGCCCGTTTGCAATTCCAGCCGCAATTGCAAGAATATTTTTTACAGAGCCGCCAACTTGAACGCCAACAATATCAGAATTTGTGTAAGCCCTTAAATTGTTAGTTTGTATAGTTTCAGCCCAAAAATCTCTTGTTATTTTGTCTTTAGATGCAACAACTATCGCTGCAGGCTTTTTTTCAACAATTTCTGCTGCAAAAGTTGGCCCAGATATTACGCAGGGATGATGATTAGGTAATTTTTGACTAAAAGATTCATGAAGTAGTTTTCCATTATCTGGATCAAACCCTTTTGTTAACCAGGCAACAGGCTTTCTATTTATATGAGGCTCAAGATTTGTAAGTACGCTATTAAACGAGGAGCTTGGAGTTGCTATAAGGACCGCCAGTGAGTCTTTGACTACCTCAAAGCTGCTGCCTATAGAGATGTTACTATTAAATGGTATTGATAGTGCTTCATGCTGGCTGCCAAGCCTATCGGTGTTTGCATTATCTTTTGTAATTAAAAAAATTTGATCAAACTTTTCGCTTAGCGCAATTGCAAGTGCGCTTCCCCATGCACCAGCTCCAACAATAGCTAAAGATTTTTTCATATTAATTATTTTTGAATTGGTAATTCAGCTTTTTGCCAAGCCTTAAAACCACCCTTAAGGCTATATACATTTTGAAATTCATTCTTAGAAAGGAAGCCCGAAATTTGATCAGATCGAGTGCCGCTCTTACAATAGACAAGTATATTTTTTGATTTATCAAGTGAATCAATTTTATTTTTAACTTGGCCCATAGGAATATTAATATCACTGCTAATAAATCCAGAAGCGCGCTCTTTTTCTTCTCGAACATCTAGAATGATAAGTTCATCATCGTCCATTAAAGAAACTGCGCCATTGGTATCGACTACTTCATATTTTTTAAACTTGTCACCATAGATGTTTACTATAAGAAGAATAATAAGAGCAAGTAAGGTTCCGGTAAGTAAAAGCTCGCCTTGTAAAAATTGAATTAATTCCATGATTATTGATTGTCCTGTAAAAAAGTATTAAGCATTTGATGTCCATGTTCTGTGAGAATAGATTCAGGATGAAATTGGACACCTTCGATTGGGTAGGAGTTATGACGTACCCCCATTATTTCTTCAATATCTCCTGAGTCTGTATTGGTCCAAGCAGTGACTTCAAAGCAATCTGGCAAGGTCGTCTTTTCAGCAACTAAAGAGTGGTATCGAGTTGCATTAAGAGGGTTTTTAAGGCCTTTAAAAACACTCTTAGAAGTATGATGAACAGGTGAAACTTTACCATGCATAATCTTTTGGGCGCCAATAATATTTCCACCAAATGATTGCACAATAGCCTGAAAACCTAGACATACTCCCAGTATAGGAAATTTTCCGGCAAACTTTTCAATTAGCTCTAAAGAAATTCCAGCTTCATTTGGGGTACACGGCCCTGGTGATATTACAATGTAGTTAGGGTTTAAACTTTCAATCTCAGTAATAGAGATTTCATCATTTCTATAGACGACAACTTCTTGACCAAGTTCACCAAAATACTGAACTAAGTTATAAGTAAATGAATCGTAGTTATCAATCATTAGCAACATACAGAAACCTAATTTAAAGCTGTTTAAACGCTATTTATTTTACAGATAAAAATGATACAAAGTTGAGGCACTGAAAGTAGCAACTCGTCTCCATAAAGCCGCAATCCTTTAGGCGATCGATATGCATTCTCTTAGTTTCAGTAATCATTACGTTTTCAATCGCTTGACGTTTATTTGCAATTTCAAGCTCGCTATAGCCATTTTCTCGCTTGAAATCTAAGTGGAGTTTTGTAATATGATCTTGTGTTTCAGAGTCTTCAAAGTGTATTTTTTCGCTAATTACTAATACACCTCCAGGGTTTAGTCCCTCATAGATTTTTTTTAATAATGCTGCTCGAGCGCCAACATCAATGAATTGAAGTGTCAAGTTTAAAACTACAATTGATGCATTGCTGATATCAGTATCAGTAATATCTGAGCAAAGAACTTGTAAATTGTCAATTTTATTATCTAAGTTTGCTTTACATTTCTTTACCATTTCAGCTGAATTATCAATAGCAATAAATTTATTATTTTTATGCTTATTGTTTAGAGCTATTGCAAGTGTTATTGCTCCAGTAGAGGAGCCAAGATCATAATAGCTCGTATCGTCTTGTCCATACATTCTAGCAACAAGGCCAACCATTTGAATCATGGAGTCATATCCAGGAACAGATCTTCTAACCATGTCATCAAAAACTTTAACGACGCTTTTGTCGAAACGAAAATCAGCTATATCAATGTTATCATTAAATAAATTATCACGCATAAAGTGACTCCAAAAAAATTTCAGAAACGAGTAGCTTGGTTTTTCCAATTTTAAAAGTTGAGCGTCTGGCCCATGAGTTTTTATAACTTCCGACTTCAAGGTGTCCACGTTTAATTTCGGGGTCATTAAATAAAATTTCCCCTAATGGCTTAGCACCAATTTTTAAAATTTCATTTGTATCAGCTGTTAAAGGGATTAATGAACGGGCAATAACAACGGGTTTTTGAGATCCAATAAGCTCTACCTCTCTTACAATAAAAGTTTTGCTATCAGTATCTCCAAGTAGTTTTAATTCACAATCATAAGGAGTGTCTTGTTCTTGAGAAAGAATATTGACTTCGAAATCTTGATATTTGTCTCTAAGCTTAGCAGTTAGAGATTGGTCATCCAGTAGCCAGTTACAGACATGCTCAGGCACTCCTTCTTGAGGATTAAAAATACGCCATTGAAACTTGTCTGGATTAAACATAGATTGTATATTTTACAAGAGTCTTGAATTTTAATGAGTTCTAGAGATGATTAGGCATCGAAATAGTGAGTTTTTTCTTCATCAATCCAGCGACTCATTAAAGCATTTTGACTATCATGCGCTGCTTCTAGCATTTTTGACGAGTAGAACCCCACTTGTTTGAGTAAGTATGCATCTCTAACGATATTTGCAATTTTCATTGATGCAATTCCAGTTTGCTGAGTTCCTAAAATTTCACCTGGGCCGCGCAGCTCTAAATCTTTTTGAGCAATCAGAAACCCGTCATTACTCTGACGAAGAATATCAAGCCTTTCTTTTGCTGTTTGGCTAAGGGGTGATTGATACAATAAAACACAAGCACTTTTCTCAGACCCTCTTCCGACGCGGCCCCTTAGTTGGTGAAGTTGGGCCAGGCCAAGACGCTCTGAATTTTCTACTATCATGAGGCTTGCGTTCGGGACGTTGACGCCAACCTCAATTACAGTTGTGGCAACAAGAAGGTTGGTTTTTCCCGATGCAAAGTCTGACATAATAATTTCTTTTTCTGACTTTGTTAAGCGTCCATGAATCATAACAACTTTAAGATCCTTGAGGTTATCTGAAAGATATGCAAATGTTTTTTCAGCTGATTCAGCGCGAAGGTCTTCAGACTCTTCAATTAAAGTGCATACCCAATAAATTTGACGACCTTCCTTTGATATCTGTTTAATTTTTTCAATTAATTCATCTCTTCGGGCATTGCTTAGTGCAACGGTTTCAATTGTTTGACGACCTGGCGGTAATTCATCGATAATTGAAGTGTCTAAGTCAGCATAAGCGCTCATTGTTAATGATCTTGGGATTGGCGTAGCGGTCATGACTAATTGATGCGGAGTTACATTAGCTTTCTTAGAGAGAGACAGTCGTTGATGGACTCCAAATTTGTGTTGTTCATCAATTATCACTAGCGCTAAATCATCAAAGTAAACATTTTCTTGAAAGAGTGCGTGAGTCCCAATAATAACTTTTGCTTTTCCATTCTCTATAAGACTTAAATTGTCTTTTCTTTCTTGAGTATTTTGAGAGCCTGAAAGAAAGGCAATTTGAATGCCTAGAGGGCTAAGGTAGTTAGTAAAATTTTGAAGATGTTGGCGAGCAAGAATTTCAGTAGGCGCCATTACTGCCGTTTGGAAATTGTTTTCCACTGCCTGGATAAGTGCAAACACTGCGACGATTGTTTTTCCAGAGCCAACATCACCTTGAAGCAATCTAAGCATAGGTTCAGAGGTCGATAAATCTTCATTAATTTGATTAATGCATCGAGATTGAGCGGAGGTTAAGTCAAACTCTAAAGAGCTTATCAGTTTATTGCTTAATGAGCTTCTAATAGAAATAGGCTTTGATTCTTTACTTTTTCTCGCTTCTTTGATTTTTAAAAGACTTAATTGATGGGTTGCAAGTTCTTCAATAATTAATCTCTGCTGAGAAATGTGATTAAAAGATTCAATTTTTAATAAATCTTCATCCTTATTAGGGTGGTGAAGCAAGAATAAAGAATCTTTTAAGCTTGGCATGGTGTTGTTGGTTATCTTTTCAAAATAATCATCAATTACGCTAGCTTTAAGAACTTCTAAGGCTTTATTAACCCATTGTTTCATTTTATTTTGACTAACTCCCGCGCACAAAGGATAAACTGGAGTTAAGGTAGGCTCAAAAAGCGGCTTTTGATCTTGAGAAATAATTCGATATTCAGGGTGATGCATTTCTAGGCCTTGACGGCCGATTTTTATTTCACCAAAGCATTGGATTGTCTCGCCACGAACAAGCGCTTGCTTTTGATACTGCGTAAAATGAAAAAATCGCAATAAAACCCGGTGATTTTGATTGTCCGATAAGTAACAAAGAAGCTGCCTTTGCCTTGAAGGAATAACTTCAATTCTATCAATAGATGCTTCAATTAATATTTCATCATTCACGCTTGCACTAGAAAGTGGCGTGATGGATGTTTTATCTTGATAACGACTCGGCAAGTGAAACAGTAAATGCTCAAGCGTATGGATCCCTAGCTGGTTTAATCTATCCGAAGTTTTCTTCCCTAATCCACTAATCGAAATGATTGGATCAGAAAGAGAGGGCATAGAATTAGAAACTGTAAGAGTCTGAGTTAATTACCATTACTCCGTCCATTTCAACGCTCACACCTTTTGGAAGTTCACTCACTCCAATGGCTGCTCTTGCTGGATAGGGCTCGGTGAAGTAGGTAGCCATAATTTCATTTAGAGTGGCAAAATTACTAAGATCGGTTAAGAAGATATTAAGTTTAACAATGTCACTCAAATTTCCATTGGATGCTTGGCATAAGGCGGTTAAATTTTGAAATACTTGATGGATTTGTTCCTCAATCCCGCCTTCAACAACCAGCATTGTTTCTGGAATTAATGGAATTTGCCCAGAAAGAAAAATTGTTGATCCTCCGGTGACCGCAACTGCTTGGGAATATATGCCGATAGCTGCAGGCGCTTTATCTGTTGAAATAATGTGTTTTTTCATGATGATAGATTGAAGTAATAAATAAGTTTTATTATATTCTGGATCATTGTTTTTTTGGAGAACTCTTTAATAGTTAATGTGTTGTATCATTAATGTCATATTTGAGACTCCAAATGATTAGTCCAGCAAAAATGGATAAAATAAATGCAAAAAGTAATGATGAATTGTAGTTATTATATTGATCAAATAACCAGCCAGCAAGGGAAGGCGATACTAAGCCCGCAATCCCCCATGCAGTAAAAATTCTTCCATAGGCCCAGGCTGAGTAATCAGGTCCGAATATGTGATTCACTAAGGTTGGATAAATTGCAATTAAGGCGCCATAAAGAGAAGCGATAAGAGTCAAAAATATTAACATGAGATGAATGCTTGTAACTGTTGAAAGGCTTAATAGAGCGAGAGAGCTTATAGCTAAAATTACTACAATCGGGCGCTTGCAACCAAATCGATCTGCAAGCCAACCCGCATATATACCCGCAATTCCGCTTCCAAGAGCCATCAAGGAAATAGCAGTTATTGCAATTTCAGATGACCCTCCTGATGCTTTAATAATAGGCACTGCATGACCTATTGTCATAAGGCCAGCAAAAACGCCAAGAAAAAAAGCCAACCATAGCTTAATAATTTTTCCTTTAACTCTGCGATCTTTGCTAATGGATTTGGTCTTTGCGGTTAAGTCTTTCTGTGCTAATCGAAAAAGAATTAAGCTAATAATAATAATATTTGATAGTGTTAAAACGCCGATCATATAGCCAAAATTAAAGCCAAAATAACTAATGAGCAGTGGGTAAAGCATCGAGAATATAACAGCACCGAACGCATAGGATGCTGACACAGCGCCAAGCACCAAGCCAAGCTTTTGACTTGAGGTTACAGAGGATGCTGCATAAAGTGAAAATCCATATCCCAGGCCACTTGCAAACCCAAAGCAAAAGCCATAGCCGACTACCCATCCAATCCAACTGCCTGAATTTGATATAAGGACACCAATTAAGGGCAATATTGCTATTAAAACGATGATGAATGATGGAGACAGCTTACGATACAGGGTGGATCCAAAAAATACAGCAACTGTGACGCTTATTAGTCCAGTTGAATAGATAAGACTTGACGCCATTCTTCCTGCGTTGATTTGCAGCTCAATGCTCTCTATTAAAGTACTAAATGCATGAATAGTGCCCATACAAAAAGTAATCAATAGGCACGAAATGATAACTAAGGATTGTTTGTTCTTCTCTGAAGGGGCGCGTATTTTCATTAATGAGACTATACATTAAGAATCAATAATGTGATAAAAATTAAAAGCTTTAGTGAGGAGTTATGCCTCGAATCTTTTCAGATCGACGACGCAGCAATTCAAGCGTGGAAAGTAATACAATCGAGAAAATTACAAGAATAGTGGCAGCAGCAAGAATCGTTGGACTTATCTCGTTGCGAATTCCAGACCACATCTGCCTTGGCAGCGTGTACTGATCAGGGCCGCCAACAAAGAGAACAATAACCACCTCGTCAAATGAGGTAATAAATGCAAATAGGCCACCTGCAATAACCCCTGGCGCAATTAGTGGCGCTTGAACTTTGAAAAAATTCCTTAATGGTGTTCCGCCTAAACTTGAAGCAGCGCGGAGCAGGTTATTATCAAACCCAGATAGAGAAGCGGTAACCGTTATTACAACGAAGGGTATCCCTAAAATAGTATGGGCAATAATAAGGCCTGGTAAGGTTGCAACAAGGTTTACCTTCGCAAAAAAGAAAAACATTCCAGCAGCAGTGATGATAAGCGGGACAATCATTGGAGAAATCATGAGCGCCATTATTAAACGGTTAAACGGCATGTGTCGATTGGACAGTCCAAGTGCAGCGAGCGTGCCTAAGACACTTGCAAAGAAAGTTGCAAAAATTGCAATGATAGCACTATTTTTAAAGCCAATCATCCACCTGTCTGTACAGACCGTTGTTCCTGAATTGGCAGTACAAATTCCAAATAGTTCTTTGTACCAGCGAGTTCCATAACCATCAAAGTTAAAGGACCAGGTCTCAAAGCTAAAAAATTTCATTTCCGGTGTAAACTGAAGGAAAACTGAATTGTTAAAGGACAGTGGAATAACAACAATCAGCGGGGCTACTAAGAAAAACAATACAAGACCGCAAAACACTCTATACGTATAGTGCCATAATTTTTGTCGAGGTGTTGTGTAGGTAGGAAATTTCATTACGAACCCATTTTTAAATTGTCAAGGCCAATCAGTCTGTCGTATGCCCAATACAGAGCCAAAACTGCAACTAGAAGAAGTGCTCCCATAGCAGAAGCAAGGCCCCAATTCAATGTTCTTTGCATTTCACGGGCAACAAAGTTACCAATCATTATTCCATCTTTTCCGCCAACAAGTTCGGGCGTGATGTAGTAACCAATCGCTACAATAAATACTAATATACAGCCTGCACCGATACCTGGTACGGATTGCGGCATGTATACGCGGATAAAGGCCCACGTTGGTGTAGCCCCAAGATTCTGCGCCGCCTTCATATAGCTTGGGGGTATTCCCTTCATGACGCTATAGATTGGCAAAATCATAAATGGCAGAAGTACCTGCGTCATTACAATAATGGTTCCAGTAAAGTTGTACATCATCGGTATTCGATCTTCATCACTAAAGCAAAGATCAATATTGGTAGCACCAAAAAATGGCAGATTCACCATCCCCTCAAAGCAAGGAAGAATGTTTATTAAGGTGTCATTCACGACACCATTTTGCTGAAGCATAATCATCCAAGCAACAATTCTTACTAAGAGTGATGTCCAAAAAGGCATCAACACACAGATCATTAATAGGTTTGAGGTTCTCATTGGAAGCGTTGCAAGTAAATATGCGACTGGGTAGGCGAGCAGTAAACAAAAAAGTGTCACCATTAAACTTACTTTGAGAGTTCTAACCCAAATCGTCTTGTAAATTCTTAAATACTCTGCCTTCTGAACAATATTTTTATTGGCATCATACTTTAGGTCGACAGCATTGAGATAATAGCCCATTGTGTAGGGGTCTTTCATTGCCCCTAATGACTGCCAGAATTCAACCTTGCCCCAACGTTTATCTCTTTTAATCATCTTCTCTTTGTAGGGCGCCTCCCACTTAAAAGGTTTAACTGCTTCCTTTGATTTTTTATCAACCTTTAGAGCTTCTTTAACTGTTTTATTTATTAAACTTTTCCAGCCAGAGAACTCATAAGTCATTCGAGTGCCAGATCTACCAAGTAAGTTCTTACCAATAACATTGCCTTCACTGTCTTTGATTTTTATGGTGACTCTAATATCGTTGATAACTGCGGCAAACATTTCTTCACTAGGGAGCTGGGATTTATCTTCCCATTCTTCGTACTGAGCAAATGTCTGTGGGAATGCTTCATTAATTTTGATGTCATCAATACTTCTTGATAGAAGCGAGCCTATAGGCGCCACAAACATAAATAATAAGAATGATAGTGGTGCTAGAATTAATAGAAAAGAGCGAATTTTTGTTCTTCGTAAAGATTTTCGCAAGCTCTCTTTAAGAGGGACGCCATCGTTTGTTAATAATGGCTCTTTAGAATTTGTTATCGAAGTATCACTCATAAAATATTCATTAAATCTATAACTTGTTTATTAGTTTTTAAAAAATAAAAAACAGGTCGGTAAGAATACCGACCTGTCTTATTAAACGAGATTAATTAAACTCGTTTGTTGGCCAGCTAATTACTTAGCCATCCAAGCTGCATAACGGTCATTTATTGCTTGACCACTATCTGCCCAGAAATCAGGATTGGCCATAATGCCACCTTTCATATGCTCTTCAGTATTCGGCATATGTTCCATGATTGCTACACCAGTATTAAACCATGGCTCGCCTGCTTGCATAATATCAAGACCAGATGAACGCATAGGACCATAGTTAATCCATTTAGCTTGATCTGCTTGCGCCTGAGAGCTAGAAGCATGAACTAAGAAGTGCATAGCTTCAGCACGGTTTGGAGCGCCCTTAACAAGGACTAACCATTCCTCTTCAAGAACTTGTCCATCCCATACAGTAACGTAGTCAGCGCCATCATTTAGAACAGCACCACCGATACGGCCGTTATAAGCTAGTGACATAGAAACCTCACCAGAATTAACTAGATCAAGTGGCTTTGAACCTGCAGACCAAAATACGACGTGATCTTTGATTGTGTCAAGTTTCGCAAAAGCACGATCTTGTCCTGCTTGAGTACCTAATACATCATAGATGTCATCAATAGCAACACCGTCAGCATACAATGCCATCTCTGTTATAGCACTAGCCCAAGTGTGAATACCACGCTTGCCTGGGAATTTTTCTACGTCAAAGAAGTCTTGAATAGTTGATGGTTGATCACCTGAGAAAGTATCAGCATGATGGAAAGGTACGTATGACCACCAAATTTGCGGAACTACGCAGTCATTTGGAACCGGCACCATAGTGTCGTCATCCATTGCTACGCCATTAGGTGAAGGTAGGAACATGCTGCGATCTAGCTCTTCGAAAAGACCTTCATCACAACCAATACGAGCATCCGATGCTAGTACGTCAACGATATCCCACTGAACACTTCCAGATTCAACTTGAGCACGAACCTCACCCAAACCACCGTTGTAACTAATCATATTTACATCTCCACTTGAGTAAGTGTCAACGTAAGCTTTTTGTTGTGAAGCTGAATAGCCACCACCCCAAGAAACCATAGTTACTTCTGCTTGTACTGCACCAGCCAACATCGCTGTTGAGATAGCACCGGCAACCAGAGTTTTTGTTATTACATTTTTCATATATTTCTCCTAAAGTTAAGTCCAGTCTCTAACCATCTAGAGCCAGACAATCTTCCGACATCCAACCAATATCAACTTGTTTGCCTTTTTTAAGGTCAACATTATCGATTGAATTAGGAATTTTGACGATAAAATCGTCGTGTCCACACACACTAAAGCGCGTGCGAATATGGTCGCCATGATAGATGAGTTCCTCTACCTTGGCTGAATACGTGTTTGGCGTTTTTCCTTTTTTTGGTGCAACCATTATCCGCTCTGGTCTTAATGATAACGTGGCGCGATCTCCAACCTTGCCAACATTAACCTTAGTGGCAACAACGATATCTCCAGAGTCTGTTTTTACTGTGACTATATTGCCTTTCATGGCCTCAACGGTACCCATAAGGCGATTATTTTCACCAATGAAGTTTGCAACAAATGAATTTTCAGGCTTTTCATAAAGGTCTTCCGGAGAGGAACATTGAAGAACCACGCCATCATTAAAAACAGCAATTCGGTTTGACATTGTTAGTGCTTCAGTTTGGTCATGCGTTACGTAGACGACAGTTAATCCAAGGCTCTCATGAAGGTGCTTAATTTCATACTGCATCTGCTCTCTTAGGTTTTTATCAAGCGCACCTAAAGGTTCATCCATTAAAACTAAATCAGGATCAAATACAAGAGATCTCGCTACAGCAACTCGCTGCTGCTGGCCGCCCGATAGTTGCATTGGGCGTCTTTGACCAAATTCACCCAGCTGGACCATATCAAGAGCGCGATTAACTTTTGCTTCTCTTTCAGCTTTGCCAAATTTGCGAACTTCAAGAGGAAATGCTAAATTTTCAGCAACTGTCATGTGCGGGAAGAGGGCATAGTTTTGAAATACCATTCCAATGCCTCGTTTATGAGGAGGTACATTATTGATTGGTTTCCCTTTTAAATAGATTGTACCATTTGTTGTTGGCTCAAAACCAGCGAGCATCATTAGGCAGGTTGTTTTTCCAGAGCCAGATGGCCCCAGCATTGTGACGAACTCTCCAGGCGCGACGTCTAAGTTGAAATCTTTAACAACAAGTATTTCACCATCATAACTTTTTTGTACGTTTTCAAACTTTACTAGCGGCTCTGTTTTACTCATAAATAAACACTTTTTTTAAAAAATAAAAAAACCTAAAGACGGCTTTCACCATCTATTTGAGTTGCTAAATAATTAAATTATATTACACTTAAAGACTTTATTTAATTACCTTTTAAGAGGCTTTGGGCAAAGGTTAAACTAATACTAATTTATTTAAAACTTATATAACTTAAACGAAATATACCATATAGGCTTAAGTGAGTGTTTCTAATATTGGTACAAATCATATTATCAAGATTTTCGCGTATTTCATTTATTTAGCGTAATTATTATATTGATGAAATTTCAAGAGCCAAAAAAAGGGCAGCTTATCGCTGCCCTTTTCAAGAAGATGTTTACTAGTCTTCTACTTTTTCACCCATAAGAGCCGTCATAATTAGAACAGTTATACCACCAGTGGTGATTGCTGAACTAAAGATACTACCCAGAAGCTTACCAAATGTTCCGCCTACATTGCTTACGAGAGCACCCGCAAATTGAGGAACTAGCAGCACACCAAAGCCCATTCCAAAAGAAACGGCTAATATAAGCATATTACGACGGTTCATGTTTACTTTTGAAAGGATTTTAACTCCAGCAACAGCAACCGTGCCAAACATTACAATCGTAGCGCCACCTAAAACAGAAGCTGGTAGTGCCCTAAGGATTGATCCTACATGAGGGAATAAGCCCATAATAACAAGGATTATTCCAATCCAAACACCCACGTGCCTACTTGCAATACCTGTTAACTGAATCACGCCGTTGTTTTGGCTAAACGTTGTATTCGGGAATGTGTTAAAAACAGCAGCAATTGCTGAGTTAACGCCGTCACCTAGAACACCATTTTTGATTCGAGTTAAGTAGCCTTCACCCTTAATCTCTTGTTTTGATATCATGCAGTTCGCGGTAATATCACCAGAAGATTCTATTGTGGTAATTATGTAAATTAATGCAATAGGTATAAAGGCAATAATATCAAAATCAAAGCCATATTTAAATGGGATAGGAATACTTATAACCTGCTGAACAGCAAACAACGAGCCAAAACTAATCTTGCCCATGACCGCAGCAAGAACAAATCCAATAACTAATCCAATAACAATTGATGATAACCGAATCCATTGATTGCTAGAGCGATTCAATATAATGATTGAAATCATTACGATGAATCCTAGTGCAAGGTTCTGTAAAGAGCCCCAAAATTCTGGTTTATTATCTAGAAGCCACTGCCCACCACCAAGGTCCGTTAAGCCTACCTTAATAAGACTAATACCAATAATAGTAATGACTGTCCCCGTTACAATTGGAGTGATTAGTTTTCTTAGCTGCGGTAAAAACTGACTTAAGCCAATCTCTATAAATGCTCCTAAGAAACACACACCCATTATCATTGCAAGAATTTCATCTGGTCCGCCGCCTTGAGCTTTTGCAAGAAAGCCAGCTGCAAGAACAGAGCTAAGAAACGCAAAACTTGTTCCTTGAACACAGATCATTCCAGCGCCAATATTCATTGGTTTTTTTGCTTGAATAATTGTTCCAACGCCTGATACCATAAGCGCCATACTTATAAGGTAAGGTATTTCTTCACCTAGTCCAAGTGCGCAACCTATTACCACGGTCGGGGTTATAACGCCAACAAAACTCTCGCGCACGTGTTGAAGTGCTGCGAAGAATTTTTCAGCGGCTGGCGGATTCGCCTCTAGCTCATATATTAGCTCTGATTCGTGAATCTCTCCTTCACTCATAACTATTCTCCTTTTTTGTGTGATTAATGTATTTATTTTATAAAATTACCTTAGTTAGCGAGATCATAATGAAGTCGCTTTCAATTGCCAACAATAATTGTCAACAATTATAATATTACCACTAAATAATATTATTTATAGCTAAATTTGATCTACTAAAAAAAATCTTCTGGAGATAACATGTTTGGGAGAAAATTTAGTAGAATTGAGAAGATGGTGCCCGGAGCCGGAATCGAACCGGCACGCCCGTTAAAGGCGCAGGATTTTAAGTCCTGTGTGTCTACCAATTTCACCATCCGGGCGAAGAGGGATGAAGAACGAGAAATTATATACTATCGATAATATTTTTTTTACCAATTACTCATTAAGAAAAAGCTAAAGAATTATTAAAACCTTTTCTCAAGCCATTTAATAAACTGCTTGGTTGTTTGATCGCGATTAATTTCATTTAAACTTTCATGACGAGTGCCCTCTAAAATCGTGCAGGTGACATCAGAGAGTCCACTGTTTTGAAGTTTTGTTGCTAGTTTTTCCATGTCACCTCCATTTAGAGTGCATGGATCTTCAGCTCCGCCAACAATATGAACTGGAAGCTCTTTAGGTAATTTTTGTAAGTTCTTTTTATTGCCTGCATAGAAAATGCCACCCAGCACCTCTCTCCACATAGATATTGATACTTCAAACCCACAATAAGGGTCGTTGACATATAGGTCCACTTCATTCTCATCCCGAGATAGCCAATCAGATTTAGTTCGGTTTGGTTTAAATTTTGAGTTCCAAGCCTCAAATGAAAGTTTCCAGGCAATTAAGCTTGGAAGGTTTTGATTACGAAAAAAACCTTCTATTGCTAATATTATTCTTGAGGCCTTAGGTAATAGCCCTGTTTCAATTCCACTATTCCAGCATGCAAGAGCATTGACTTGATTTGGATACTTTAATGCAAAGTTTAAATTAATGATGGAGCCAAGAGAGTGTCCGAAGCAAATTATTGGCCTGTTAGGGAGCCTTTCTTTAATAAGATTTATAATTTCATTTTGATCTTCTAATACTTTATTGCGTCCATCAGATTTAGCAAACACTCATTGAGGCTCATCATCGGCTATAGTTCGTCCATGACTGCTCATGCCATGA
>CAJXOB010000009.1 GCA_913057955.1 uncultured Gammaproteobacteria bacterium
AAAGAGCTTAATAGGGAATACGATGCTAAATTTGACTTACCCTTTATTATGGCAGTTAAAGAAAAAAATAAATCTGACGTCATGTTGCAGTTCAAACAGCGAAAAGACAATTCAAGGGACCAAGAAAGATCAAATGCTCTAGATGAGATTAATAAAATAGCGTGGCTAAGAATTAAGGAGATTTATGGAATCTGAAAACCAGATTGATGTTGCTAGTGCAAGTTTTGGTACTAAAGTTGTTTATTGTAGTGATGAATTTTTTGCAGACTCAGGTCGAATGCTTCAATCAAGTGAGCCTGTTTGGATTGAAGACAAATACGATATAAATGGCAAGTGGATGGATGGCTGGGAGAGCCGAAGACGGCGAGATGGGAAAAATGACTTTTGTTTTATTAGGTTAGGGGCTGAATCCATTATTAATAACTTTAATATTGATACAACACACTTTACTGGAAATTTTGCACCCGGAATTTCAGTTCAGGGGTGCTCAGTACCAGGAGGCACTACGGATGATTTAGTTGTTGATGGCACTGCAGTTTCAGAATGGTTTGACCTTATTACTAAAGAAACCCTAGAGGGTAATTCAAAAAATTTATTTACTAGTGCTTCATCAAAGCCACTTACGCATCTAAAAATTACATTACTACCAGATGGCGGGATTGCTCGCTTCAGAGCTTACGGCGAAGTATGGGTTGATGAGAAGCAATATAAAATTAATGGTACGAACGTAATATCCAAGGAAAGCGGCGCTAAAGCGATCTTTGCTAATGATGAACACTTTGGAAGCTTAAGTAATGTTTTAGAAAAGCATGAGCCTTTAAGTATGGCTGATGGCTGGGAAACAAGGCGAAGAAGAAAGCCTGGCAATGATTGGGGAATTATCGCCCTATCAAAGCCTGCGACCGCTGACGAGGTTGTAGTTGATACGAAATTTTTTAAAGGCAATTTTCCAGATACTTTTTCAATATCAACCTTCAATTCACTAGGCGAAGATGACAAAACTTTGAAGGAAAATAGTAAAAATTGGAAAAAACTTATTGAGGGAAAAAAATTAAGGATAAACCAAATGCATGTTTTTAAAGGTTCGGACATACTGCATAATGATGTGTTTACTCATATACGCATTGATATATACCCAGATGGTGGTATTGCTAGATTAAAACTTATTGGAAAATTTATCTAAATATGAATACTTTAAAACTTACTCCTAAAGCCCTCACTGCAGAAAGTTTCCAACTGTTTGGTGAGGTAGTTAGCATTAAAAATAAAGAGTCTATTGTAATTAATGATGGTTTTGCCTCTAAGTTTGCTGATGTTGTTAAACTAGATACTAAAGAAGAGGGAGGCGAAACAAGCGTTCATATTTTTGTTGCTAAGAAGAGACAGTTTCCTCTTCAAATTACTATGCTCGAAAATCACCCTTTTTTTAGTCAGACATTTATTCCAAAAAATAATACGCCTTTTATAGTTGTTGTTGCTCCTCCATCTGAAGATCCTGTAATTGAAAATATTAAGGCTTTTATTACAGATGGTGATCAAGGTATTAGTTATTCTCGTGGAGTTTGGCATTTTCCATTAATTAGTATGAATGATAATTCTGAGTTCATTGTTTTGGATAGAAAAAATAATATAGACATCGATACAATTGAACAATGTATTGTCAAGTCTATTGATAACATTGATATATCTTTAGAGTTAAGCTTATGATGCAAATATATCTATTGGGCTGGTTAGGTTTGGCTTTGAAATTACTCCATATAATTGCGGGTATAGCTTGGATTGGGGCTTCCTTTTATTTTAATTGGCTTGAAAATAAACTTGATCGATTAAATAATAGAGATGAGATAGCGGGAAACTTATGGGCGGTTCATGGTGGTGGATTTTATCACTTAGAAAAATATAAGAAATATCCACAAACCCTCCCAGAGCCTTTGCATTGGTTTAAGTGGGAGGCATATGTTACTTGGCTTTCTGGAATTTCACTGCTTTCAGTTGTGTATTATTTTAATGCGGGCTCCCGCTTACTAGGTTCCGATAGCTCTTTATCAGCCTCATATGCTGTTGGCTTAAGCCTCTTAGGATTATTGCTTTTTTGGCTTATCTATGATCTTTTGTGCAAGTCAAAGTTGGTTACTAAATCAGCAATTTTTTTAACTATTATTTTTATAGTAATTGCATTTTTTGCTTATTTTTATAGCAATATTTTTAATCCTAAAGCAGTTTATATGCAAATTGGTTCAATGATTGGAACCGTAATGGTTGCCAATGTTTTCTTTGTTATTATTCCAGTTCAAAAAAAATTAGTTGATGCTTGTGAAAACTCTACTGAAGTTAGTTTAGAGCTTGGAAAAATCGGCTATCTTCGCTCTCGTCATAACAATTACTTTACCCTGCCAGTTTTATTTATGATGATAAGTGGGCATTACCCTTCAATTTATAGTGGAGATTATGGTTGGTTGATATTAATGGCTGTTATTGGAATTTTGGTAATGATTCGTCATTACTTTAATCTAAGAGGAGTTGGTAAAGCCAAGAATAGTCTAATTGCGATTATAGTTCTTTCAACGTTTGCGCTTATTTATGCTTTGGCGCCAACTCCTAGCAAAGTTCAAGATCAAAACCAAGAGATTGTTACTGTTGAGCAGGCGCAAATCATAATCGAAAAACATTGTGTGAGTTGTCACGCTGCAAATCCAACTAATATGGCTTTTACAATTGCCCCTAATGGCATCATGCTAGATACAACCAAAAAGATTATTGCTCATAAGGCACAAATATATCAACAAGCAGTTTTGTCTAAAGCAATGCCTTTAGTTAATAGTACAAATATGACAGATGATGAAAGGGAGAAGCTTCGAATTTGGATTGAGGCAGACTAATGAGTAAGAACAATTTTTATCGTGGCTCCATATACCACTGCATTGAAAGTAATGGAAAATTAGAGCCAATCTACATTAAAGATGGCCTTATGGTTGTAGATACTAAATCAGGATGCATTATTGAAGTGGGCGAATACATAAGTCTTGCCTCTAAGTGGCCTCAATCAGAATCATTAACTCACTTTAAAGATGGCCTAATAATGCCTGGCTTTATTGATACACATGTCCATTATCCCCAATACAAAGTTATAGCGTCTTTTGGGACAAGTTTATTAGAATGGCTAAAAAAATATACCTTTGTCGAAGAACAAAAATTTATAGACTCAGACTATGCAAGCCAAGTTGCCGAACTATTCCTTGATGAATTAGTTAAAAATGGCACGACAACTGCAATGACTTTTTGCACTTCTCACAAACAGTCTGTTGATGTATTTTTTGCAGCGGCTGAAAAAAGAAATCTTCGAATGGTGGCCGGCAAAGTTATGATGGATAGAAATGCCCCTAAAGCCCTTTGTGACTCCCCTGAAGACAGTTATAACGACTCCAAAGAGCTGATAGAAAAGTGGCATAATAAAGGCCGTCTAAGCTATGCGGTTACTCCTAGATTTGCTCCTACATCAACTACTGAACAGCTTACTGAAGCTGCAAAACTACTAAATGAATATCCTAATAATAGTGATTCTAAAGGAGTGCTCCTTCAAACACATCTTAATGAAAATGACAAAGAAATTGAATGGGTTAAGGAGTTATTTCCAGAATCAAATAACTATTTTGATGTCTACCATGACCATGGCCTTACAGGGAGTAACTCAGTTTTTGGTCACTGTATTTACAATACCGATGAAGAGTATTTACGGATGTCTGAAACAGGCTCAAAAGTCTCTCTATGTCCAACCTCTAATCTTTTTTTAGGTAGTGGCTTGTTTCGCCTAGATAAGCTAGAGAGTTTTGGAATAGATACAGCGCTTGCTTCAGATGTGGGCGGGGGAGATAGCTTTTCAATGTTTAAAGTTATGAACGAGGCTTATAAAATATGCCGGCTTAATGACTATAGTTTAGATCCGATAAAAGCCTTTTATCTAACAACTTTGGCAGCTGCAAAGGTGCTAAATTTAGACGATAGAATCGGTAATTTTGAAGTTAAAAAAGAAGCTGATTTTATTGTTATTGATTTAAATGCTACAGAATTAATCAGTCAAAAAATGAAAACTGCTTTAAGCATTAGCGACATATTATTTAATTTAATGACTTTGGGAGATGATAGACTAATTGATGAGGTCTACATCCTAGGTCAGAGAACTTATAAAAAATAAGGAAGAATTATGGGAAAGCTTACAACACATATACTAGATACAACTTTAGGCACTCCAGCTGAAATGGTGAATATAAATTTATATAGAAGAGTGGGCTCTAATTCAGAGCACATTATGTCCACTCAAACTAATAAAGATGGCAGGTGTGATGAGCCTTTATTATCAGAAGATAATTTTCAAGAGGGTTGCTATGAGATTGAATTTTCAATTGATAGCTATTATGAAGCTAAAAAAATTAACTGCCCCTTTCTAAAAGACGTTGTCATTCGGTTTTACATTTCAAATAAAGATGAGAATTATCACGTTCCCTTACTAATATCTCCATTTAGTTATTCAACCTACCGAGGCAGTTAGTGAGATTTTTACTTAATCAAAACTTTAGTTCTGTTGATCTTGGTGAAATTAATCCCAATATGACTGTGCTTGAGTGGCTTAGAGGCAATCAATTGGTTGGAAGCAAGGAAGGCTGCGCTTCTGGAGATTGCGGCGCTTGTACTGCTGTTGTTGGAGAGCTGGTTGTTAATAATAAAACTACTGAAATTAAATATAAAAGTATAAATACATGTATTGCCTTAGCCTATAGTTTAATTGGAAAGCACTTAGTAACTGTCGAAGGGTTGGCTGAGGGTGATAGGCTGCATCCAGTTCAAAATGCAATGGTTTTAGAAAATGGCTCACAATGTGGTTTTTGTACGCCTGGATTTGTCATGTCGTTATTTGCCCTATATCATAACGAGAATAATACAAATTTAGCTAAGATTAACGAGGCCTTGTCAGGCAATTTGTGCAGATGTACTGGATATAAGCCAATAATTTCAGCTGCTTTCTTAGCAATAAATAAAAAAAATAAAGAGCCTCTAGACTTTTATAAGAAAAATCAAAAACAACTTAAAGAAGCGCTCGTTAAGTTAAGTGACCCCAAAAACATAAGTGTTAGTTTTGCCAAGGGCGAAAAAATCATTAATTATGACGCGCCTAGTAATTTAGAAGAGCTATCCAAAGTATTAAGTAATAACTCTTCTGCAAAAATTGTTGCTGCTGGCACCGATTTAAATCTTGAAATTACTCAGTCAATGAAAGAGTTTCCGCACTTGGTTAGTGTTAATCGAGTGCCCGAATTAAAGAGTATCAGTGACAATGGGGCTGATCTAGAAATTGGAGCCGCAGTTAGTTATGAAGATGCCGCCTCTATTTTGATTGGTTACTGGCCAGACCTGGATTCATTTTTACAGCGCTTTGCGTCACTTCCAATAAAAAATTGGGCTACTATTGGCGGAAATATTGCCAATGCTTCCCCTATAGGAGACATGCCTCCAGTTTTAATTGCATTAGATGCAAAACTAAAATTGAGAAAAGGCTCAAAAGTTCGTATTATTAATCTTGAAGAATTTTTTATAAGTTACAAAAAAACCTCTCTAGATGAGTCAGAATTTATTGAGAGCATAATAGTTCCAAAGCCAAATGACAACGAAAGGCTAATTACTCATAAGATTTCAAAGAGGTATGAAGATGATATTTCTGCGGTCTGTATGGCTCTCAAAGTTACAACTAAGGGCTCTCATCCAGAATCAGTAAAAATTGCATTAGGCGGCATGTCAGGGATACCTCAAAGAGCAATTGAACTTGAAAAGGTTATGCTTGAGAATTGGAACAATGATGAAATAGTGCTTGCCTCATATAACGCATTAAAAAGTGAATTTTCACCATTCTCTGATGTCAGAGCCTCTTCTGAATATCGTTTGAGAGTTACTGCAAATTTAGTTAAAAAATCATTACTGATATTAAAGGGATTGCCTTTAGAGAATCTTGCTCATTACTCTGTTGCGAGCAAATTATAGGAGTATCCGAAAATTAATAAGACTAATAAAAATTTAGATAAACCTAATAGCCCAATTGGTCTTTCTATTGCCCATGATAGCGCGCATATGCATGTTCAGGGAAGCGCTAAATATATTGATGATATGCCTGAGCCCAATGGCACTCTTCATGTCGCATTTGCATTAAGTCATGTTGCCTATGGAAAAATTAATAGTATTGATATTAAGAGTGCTAAAAAATCTGAAGGTGTCCACAGCATTCTCCTTGCAAAAGATATTAAACATTTGCACATTGGAGCAATCGTTCATGACGAGCCAATTCTAGCAGTAAATGAGGTTTTATTTTTTGGCCAAGCGATTGCTGCTGTTCTTGCCGATAGCCATGAAAATGCAAGAAGGGCCGCGGCATTAGTTAGCTCTGATATTAAAGAGCTTGAGGCTATCGTGACTATTGATCAAGCGATGTCTAAAAAAAGTTTTCTTGATGAGCCATTGGTTGTAAGTACTGGTGACCCCTCTAAAGCTATCAATTCAGCACAAAATAAACTAACAGGAAATCTTTCGATTGGCGGTCAAGAGCATTACTATCTTGAAGGCCAGGTGGCTATGGCGATTCCAACAGAAGACAACGAAATGGTGATTCATTCATCGACTCAAAATCCAACCGAAGTTCAGCACTTAGTGGCACATGTTTTGGATGTTCCTCAAAATGCGATTGAAGTTATTACAAGAAGAATGGGCGGCGGCTTTGGAGGAAAAGAAACTGACTCCTCACAGCTGGCATGTATTTGTGCAATATTTGCTCAACAATGTGCTCGACCAGTAAAGTCAAGACTGTCCCGAAGAGACGACATGTTATTAACTGGAAAGCGACATGACTTTGTTGCAAATTATGAGGTTGGTTATAGTAATGAGGGCTTAATTCAAGGTGTTAAGATTGACCTTGCTGCAAGATGCGGGTACTCACTTGATTTATCAAAAGCCATTGTTTCTCGAGCATTATTTCATGCAGACAACACTTATTACATTCCAAATGCAACTTTTACAGGCTTTTTGTGTAAAACAAATACCGCATCAAATACAGCGTTTAGAGGATTTGGCGGCCCTCAAGGTATGCTCGCTATTGAAAACATTATTGAAGAAATAGCTACTAGTATTGGTGTAGATGCTATAGAAATTAGAAAACTCAATTACTATCAAAAAAATACAAAAAATATTACTCCGTATGACCAAGTCATTGAAGACAATATTATTAATGAACTCTCCAGTGAGCTTATTGAAGATAGCAATTATTTAACTCGAAGAAAAAATATTTCTCAGTTTAATAAAGAGAACAAGTATTTAAAGAAAGGATTGGCTTTTTCGCCTGTGAAATTTGGAATCTCATTTACAACTCAGTTATTAAATCAAGCGGGCGCGTTGGTTAGTATCTATAGAGATGGCAGTATCCACTTAAACCATGGCGGCACAGAAATGGGTCAGGGATTATTTATTAAAGTTGCCCAAGTGGTTGCTAATGAATTTGGTGTTGATATAGGTCGCGTTAAGGTCTCCGCAACATCCACAGCAAAAGTACCAAATACCTCTCCTACAGCTGCCTCTTCAGGTTCTGATTTAAATGGAATGGCAGCAAGAGAAGCATGCCTCAGGATCAAGAAAAATTTAACTGAATTTGCAGTAAGTCATTTTTCTTCAAGCAAAGAAGATGTTCGGTTTCAAGACTCAATGGTTATTGTGGCAAATAAAAAGATACCATTCAACGAGTTTGTTTCACTTGCTTATCTGAACCGAGTTGAGCTATTTAGTAATGGCTTTTATAAGACACCAAAAATATTTTTTGATGCCATTAAACAAAAAGGTAACCCTTTTTACTACTACTCTTATGGAGCCTGCGTAAGTGAAGTTATAGTTGATTGCCTGACGGGCGAGTACAAGCTTTTGGCAGTCGATATTCTGCACGATGTTGGAGCTTCTCTTAACCCTGCAATTGATATGGGTCAAATAGTTGGTGGATATATACAAGGAATGGGTTGGCTTTGCTCTGAAGAGTTAAAGTGGAGTGATTCAGGAGCACTTTTAACTACAGGTGCCTCTACCTATAAGATTCCTGCGATCGGCGATACACCTGAGCATTTTGAAGTCAAAATTAAGCCAAATATTTCTAATCATGAGAACACAATTCATAAATCTAAAGCAGTTGGAGAGCCACCTCTGATGCTTGCAATATCTACATGGCTTGCGATAAAAAATGCTATTTACAATGCAGATAATAATATAAAAACTGGTCTTAATGCTCCTGCGAGTTTTGAGCAAGTATTCTTTAATCTCAATAAGAACCTTAAGTAATTGATTATGAATAGTTGGTTGAAGCCAGTTAAAACGGCAATTACTTTAAATAATGGCTTTGTGTTGTTAACAATTATTTCAACTAAGGGCTCAACACCTTGCTCAAATGGAGATAAGATTGTCTTCTCAGGGGGTGAGTCAGTCTTTGGAAGTATTGGCGGCGGTAATTTAGAATTTAAAGCCTTGTCTTTTGCTGAAGAATTGTTAAGCCTTAACTCTAATAGTATTTATTTAAAAAAATATCCTCTTGGTGCCTCACTAGGGCAGTGTTGTGGGGGTTATGTGAAGGTCATGTTTGAAAGTTTTATTCAGTCTGACTCAACAAATTCATGGATCGAAACAGTATCAAACTTGCTCCATGATAAGGAAGATTTTGTAGTCGCTACAATTGTAGATAATAATGCTGAAATTGAATATAGCAGTAAAAAATTTGTATATTTAAATGGAAATTCTAGGCCATCCCTAGATGATGAAGAGCTGTCTAGTTTGATTAATAAAAGCGCTAAGGATCTGTTGTTGTTTTCTGATAGTCCTACTATAGTGCAATTTAAAAATAAGTCAGGCTCTGTAACTGAAATCTGCTTTGAAAAAGTCTTGACTAGCGAAGTGCAGCCAGTAGTAGTATTTGGAGCTGGGCATATTTCAAGAGCCCTGATGCCAATATTGGTTAATCTACCTATTAAGATTTATTGGGTCGATGATAGAGCTGAGCAATTTGATAAATATCAAGGAGATACATCTCAAATAGATGTTATTTGTGATGATTTTGTTCAGTCTATTCCAGACTTACCAGATAGTAGTTATTGCCTAGTAATTACGTACAGTCATCAGATTGATTTTGAAATTTGTGAAAAAATGATTACTCAAAATAACTTCAGCTATTTGGGTATGATTGGTTCAGAAATTAAGGGAAAAAAATTTAGAGATCGTTTTCATCAAAAGAACTATTCTGAGGAAGTGATTAATAAGTTTATCTGTCCAATAGGGGATAAACAAAAATTCTTAAAATCACCTACTGCAATTGCCGTAACTATTGCAATGGATTTAATTAACTTTATAGAGCATAAAAGACAACCTGAATCTGTATGAAATATCAACTAGAAGTATCCAATATTACTAAATCTTATGGAGATTTAAAGGCCAATGATAATGTCTCGCTTAGCATAAAGGATTCAAGCATCCATGCTTTGCTTGGTGAGAATGGGGCTGGCAAGTCAACTTTAGTGAAAATTATATATGGCTCATTAACGCCAGATAGTGGTGAAATGAAGTGGGCTAATAATAAATATAGCCCTAAAAGCCCTTTTCAAGCTAGAGAAAATGGAATAGCGATGGTGTTCCAGCACTTTTCATTATTTGAATCATTAACGGTTGAAGAAAATATAATTCTTGGGCTTGATGGAATCGGTTTAAATGAAAACTTTTCTGAGCAAATAATTAAGTATTCAAAGCAGTATGGTTTAGATATTAACCCGCAACAAGTTGTTGGGGACCTATCTGTTGGAGCGCGTCAACGCGTTGAAATTATCCGCTGCTTGATGCAAAATCCAAAGTTACTTATTATGGATGAGCCTACTTCAGTATTGACTCCTCAAGAAGTAGCTGATCTATTTGTAACACTTAAAAAACTTGCAGCAGATGGCTGCGCTATCTTATATATTTCTCATAAGCTTGAAGAGGTTCGTGAAATATGCAGCGAAGCAACAATTTTAAGAGGTGGTAAATTAGTACAAAGCTGCATACCTCAGGAGCACAGCCAAAAAGAGCTAGCAGAAATGATGATTGGAAAAAAACTAACAGAACTTGCTAGAACCAATATAATTGTTGGTGAAAATATTTTTTCAATCGATAATTTAAGTCGAAAAAGTGATGATATATATGGTGTTAATCTTCAAAATATAGCCTTACAGATGAACAAAGGATCTATTGTTGGTATAGCAGGCGTTGCTGGAAATGGACAAGACGAGTTGATGGAGATTCTTATTGGTGAAATTCCTTCACCAAAAGCAACATTGAATTTTAATGGTCAAGATATTAGTGCTCTAAACTCGCATGAAAGAAGGCAGCTTTCTATGTTCTTTGTTCCAGAAGAAAGGCTTGGACATGGAGCAGTTCCAGATATGTCTTTAGATGAAAACATGTTGCTAAGTAGACCGGATTCAACAGAGATGACGAGTCATGGCGTTATTGATTGGACAAAGGTTGCAACTCACTCAAAAAAAGTAATTGATACCTTTGATGTGCAGACGCCTTCGAGCAGAATGTTAGCTAAATCACTTTCTGGAGGAAACCTGCAGAAGTTCATGGTTGGCAGGGAGCTTGTTCAAGACCCAGAGTTGTTAATTGTTGCTCAGCCAACTTGGGGGGTTGATGCTGGCTCTGCTAATAATATTCATCAGGCATTGATAGAGCTTGCCGATAAAGGCTCTGCTATATTAATAATCTCTCAGGATTTAGACGAAATATTAAGTCTATGTGAGCAAATTCATGTCCTATCTGAAGGAAAGCTTTCGGATGCAGTGGATATGAAAAGTAATGGCTTAGAGAAGATTTCTCAGCTAATGGTTGGCGGCAAAGAAGAAAAAAATTCTAAGTTAATTGCTGGAGCAAAGACTGATGCTTAGACTTATCCCAAGAGTTGAAAATTCTACAGCGATGGTTCTGTTATCACCTGTACTTGCTTTAACCCTGACTGCTCTATCTGCTTATTTAATATTTATTTTTGTTTTGGTTGATATTCCAGTCTCAAGTGTTTTCTTCACCCTATTTGTAGAGCCTTTAATTGATTCTTACTATTTGTCAGAATTGTTAGTTAAGGCTGCGCCTTTGATGATTATCGGTCTGGGTCTATCAATTGGATTTAGAGCGGGTATTTGGAATATTGGCGCAGAAGGTCAATACGTTATCGGAGGAATTGCAGGCAGCGCCGTAGGATTATATTTTTATGATGTTGAGGCGGTATGGTTGCTTCCATTGATGACTATAGCGGGTATTTTAGGTGGTATGTTTTATGCCGGTATTGCAGCCTTTCTTCGAGTTAAATATCAGGTCAATGAAATCTTGGTAACTTTAATGCTGACTTATGTTGCTGTTTTATTTTTAAGTGCAATGCTTCAAGGGCCATTGCGTAACCCATCGGGCTTTAACTTTCCAGAAAGTAGGATTTTTCATGATAGCGCTATGCTGCCGATTATTTGGGAAGGTACGCGTTTACATATTGGTTTAATTGTTGCTATTATTCTTTCACTTGTTGCTTGGTTTGGGATCAAAAAACATATGTTTGGTATGCAAATTAAAATTTCAGGTAGTGCCCCTCGTGCGGCTAAATTTGCTGGATTTGATGACAATAAAACAGTTTGGTATTCACTGCTTATATCGGGCGGACTTGCAGGCCTTGCAGGACTCTTTGAGGCAGCAGGCCCTGCTGGACAACTAACTCCAGGATTGCCCGCATTTTATGGCTTTACTGCAATCATTGTCGCATTCTTGGCTAGACTCCATCCAGTTGGAGTTTTATTTTCAGCGCTACTAATTGCGCTTAGCTATGTTGGCGGTGAAAATGTGCAAATTGAATACAATTTGCCAAGCTCGATAACTCAAATTTTTCAAGGCATGCTTTTGTTTTATTTCCTGGCTTGCGATATATTAATTAAATATAAAGTTGTATTTTTTAAAACTAAAAACTAAAAATTATGAATGAAGGCCTATTTATTAACATTATTATTGGGATAAGCATTGCTTCCGTGCCTCTTATTTTTGCAGCTATTGGTGAATTATTAGTAGAGCGTTCAGGTGTTCTAAACTTAGGGGTTGAAGGCATGATGATTGTTGGAGCGCTTCTAGGCTTTGTGGTTATGTCCCATACTCAAAACCCGTTTTTAGCAGTTTTTGCTGCAATGCTTGGCGGAATGGCCATCGCGTCCATTTTTGCTTTTTTGACTCAATTCTTGCTTACAAATCAGGTTGCAACTGGACTTGCTTTAACTCTTTTTGGTTTAGGTTTTGCAGCTTTTGCAGGGAGAGGCTATACAGAGGAAACAATTCAACTTATCACTGCAGTTCCAATTCCATATTTATCTGATATTCCTTATTTAGGTCCTTTGCTTTTTTCGTTTAACCCTCTTGTATATTTGTCATTTTTTATGGTTTATTTGGTTTGGTGGTTTTTATTTAAGACTAAGCAGGGTTTAATCTTACGTGCTATCGGAGATAATCATGATGCAGCCCATGCAATTGGTCATAATGTTGTTCGTTACAGAGTAATGGCTATTTTATTTGGCGGCGCTATGGCTGGAATTGGGGGTTCATTTTTATCACTCGTTCAAGTCCCTATATGGGGAGAGGGCATGACTGCTGGTAGAGGGTGGATTGCTTTAGGACTTGTTGTTTTTGCCTCATGGCAGCCTTTTAGGATTATATTTGGAGCTATTTTATTTGGAGGAATCACTATTCTTCAGATTCATGCTCAAGGATTAAATATAAATGTAAGTGCGCAATACCTATCCATGCTTCCATACTTGGCAACTATTGTTATTCTTGTCAGTCTTAGGATAAGATTAAAAAATAAAACAAATCGCACAGTTCCTAATTGTTTGGGTAGAATATTTCATTCAACAACTTAGTTTGCTGAATAAGGTTTTGTACGAAGTAAAAAAGTAAGAAAAATTGTTAAATAACTTAAAGGAGAATAAGTATGTCAAATCGAAGTTTGTCGAGTGTTCTAAAGCTCTCGATATTAAGCGTAGTTTTAGCATTTACGAGTAATGTTTATGCTGAACCTGTTAAAGCCGCTTTTGTATATATTGGGCCAACAGGAGACCATGGGTGGACTTTTGCACATGATCAAGGCGCAAAATATGTAAAAGAAATGATGGGTGATGACGTAATCATAACTACTGTAGAGAGTGTTGAAGAAAACTCTGATTCAGAGCGTGTTATTACGAGTCTTGCCAGAAAAAATGATATTATTTTTACAACATCATTTGGTTACATGAATCCGACAGTAAAGGTCGCGGCGCGTTACCCAGATGTTAAATTTGAACACGCAACAGGCTATATGCGTCCTACTGATAATATTTCTACTTATTCTGCAAGATTTTATGAGGGAAGACACGTTATTGGTAAGATTGCGGGAAGAATGACAGAGACTAATGTTATTGGTTATATTGCATCATTCCCAATCCCTGAGGTAATTAGAGGTATTAACTCTGCTTATCTAGCTGCTAAGTCGGTAAATCCTGATGTGGAAATCAAAATCGTTTGGGTTTATTCTTGGTACGATCCAGGTAAAGAAGCTGATGCTGCTAACGCTCTTATAGCTCAAGGTGCTGACATTCTAATGCAACATACTGATTCAACTGCTCCTATGACAGTTGCTGAAGAGAAAGGCGTTTATGCCTTTGGACAAGCTTCAGACATGCGTGAGTGGGGTAAAAATGCTCAATTGACTGGAATTATTGATGATTGGGGTCCTTACTACTTAGAACGTGTTCAGGCTGTTAAGGACGGCACTTGGACTTCAACTGATGTCTTCCATGGAGTTGATTCAGGAATGGTTAAGTTTGCTAAATTGAACAACTCAATGCCTTTTGAAGTTAGAAATGAGGCTTCAAGTGCTATTATTGATTTGTCAATGGGTAAGATTCATCCATTTACTGGTCCAATAAACAAGCAAGATGGTAGCCCATGGTTAGCAGAAGGTGAAACTCCACCTAACTATCCTGATCTACTTACAATGGATTTTTATGTAGAAGGTATTGACGCTAAGTACCCTAACTAATAAAAGTTTATTAAGTAATATTACTAATCGCGCCCTAGGCTTTGCTTAGGGCGCGATTTTTTTTTAGAAAAAATTATGTCTGAGATTTCTCACAAGTGGCTGAATGGTCTTCCAAAAATTGAACTTCATCTTCATATAGAAGGGACTTTGGAGCCAGAGTTATTATTTAAGCTGGCCAAGAGGAATTCAATCCAATTACCTTTCAATAGTATCGATGAGGTCAAAAAAGCATATAAATTTTCAAATCTACAAGACTTTCTTGATATCTATTACCAGGGCGCGAAAGTTTTACTCCATAAACAGGACTTTTATGACTTAACGTGGGCTTATTTGTTAAAGTGTAAAGAGCAAAATGTTGTACACGTTGAGCCATTTTTTGATCCTCAGACGCATACCTCAAGAGGCGTTCCTTTTGAGACTGTAGTAAATGGCATTTCAGAGGCGCTATCTGATGCCAAAGAAAAACTTGGGATAACCTCTAGACTCATTATGTGCTTCCTTAGGCACCTTAACGAAGAAAGCGCAATTGAAGCTTTAAAATCTTCAGAGCAATTTACGGATGTTATTTATGGCGTTGGTTTAGACAGCGCAGAAATGGGAAATCCACCTGAAAAATTTCAAAATGTTTTTAATATGGCAAAAAATATGGGTTATAAATTAGTAGCTCATGCAGGTGAAGAGGGTCCAGCGAGTTATATATGGAGCTGTTTAGATATTTTAAATGTTCAAAGAATTGATCACGGGATAAGGGCGATTGATGACCCTGACTTGATGCTGCGTTTAATTGAGACGCAAATGCCTTTGACTGTCTGTCCGCTATCGAATGTAAAGCTTAGGGTTTTTGATAGCATGAAAAACCATACGATACTTGACATGCTTGATTTAGGTTTGTGCGTTACTGTTAACTCAGATGACCCTTCTTATTTCGGGGGCTATATGACAGAAAACTTTCTTGCGCTTGATGATAGCCTTGGGCTCTCAAAAGATCAGGCAAGTAGGCTTATTAAAAATAGTATAGATGCTAGTTTTGCTGAAGAAGGTCGCAAGCAAGAGCTCTTTAATTTATTAAATTCATACATTACTAATCAGTAATACTAATTGTCCTTATCTTGTTTTTTCATTTCATCAACTTTAAATTACAACAAATTTTTTAATTTATTCAATTGATATTGCTATGTTTTTTTAGTTAAGTTTCAAATAGTGGAACTATGTGCTAATATATGGAAATATTTATTCACATGAATTTAAATTTATGTATACTTAATCTTGATTTGTCATATATAGGTGTATCTATGTCACAAGAGATATGCAATCAAAGAGGTTTTTTTATAATTTAGGAGAAAATAATAATGAAAAAAATATTTAAAACGCAAATAGCTCTAGCTCTAGCCGGTATCTTGGCTGGAACATCTGCTATTGCTGGAACAATTGTCATCAATGGTGACACTTCTGATCCAGCGCCAAAGGCGGCATTTCAGGCAGTTATTGATGGATTTGAAGCTGAAAACCCAGATGTAAACGTTGTTTACAATCTTTTTGATCATGAAGGCTATAAAGCTGCAATTCGCAACTTTCTAAGTGCTGATGCTCCAGATATTTCATTCTGGTATGCGGGTAACAGAATGGCACCATTTGTTGATGCAGGATTGTTTGCACCAATTGATGATGTTTGGGCTGACCAAGGACTTTACTCACTAATGAAGACGTCTGCTCCAGGTATGACTATGGATGGTAAGAAGTGGGGAATTCCTTATACTTATTACAACTGGGGTGTTTACTATCGTCAAGATATCTTTGAAGACCTAGGTATTGCTGTTCCTAAAACTTGGGATCAATTCATTGCTGCTGGTAAAACTTTAAATGCAAACGGTGTAACTCCAATTACAATTGGTACAAAATATCTATGGACTGCTGGTGGTGTATTTGATTACTTAAACCTTCGTACAAATGGATATGATTTCCATATGGCTCTAACTAGAGGCGAGGTTGCTTGGACTGATGACCGTGTACGTGCAACTATGGCGAATTGGAAGCAACTGATTGATGCTGACTTTTTCCTTGAAAATCATGCTGCTTTAAGCTGGCAAGAAGCATTAGCTCCTATGGGTAATGGTGAGGCTGCTATGTATGTTATGGGTAACTTTGCTGTTGCTCCACTACGCGAGTTAGGTTTGGATGACAGTAAGCTAGGTTTCTTCCAGTTTCCTGAAATAACTCCGGGAGTTCCTATGGCTGAAGAAGCGCCTACTGACACTATTCATTTATCTGCAGGTGCAAAAAACCCAGTTGACGCTAAGCGTTTCTTAGCTTATGCTGCGCGCGCTGACGTTCAGACTGCTTGGAATGAAGCGTTAGGTCAATTGCCTACTAATGCGGGCTCAAGTGTTGTTGATGACAAGTTCTTGAATGCTGCATTTAATATGCTTAATAACGACGCCCCTGGTGGTGTTGCTCAGTTCTATGATCGTGATACTAAAGCTGAAATGGCCTCTATTGGCATGGAAAACTTTCAAGAGTTCATGGTTAAGCCTGAGCGCTTAGAGAAGATTCTAGAGCGTCTAGAAAAAGCTCGTGCAAAACTTTATTAACCAATAAGGTTTTACTCTGTCCCGTGTTCAAGTATTCTTGACACGGGACTTTATTTTTAATCAATAAAACTCGGAATATGTATGTATTCTTTCTGGAAAAATAATCAATTAAAGCTGTCACCCTGGATTTTTTTAGCCCCTGGCATCTTTATGTTTTCACTTTATGTTATTTTTCCAATTTTTCAATCGATAAGTTTAAGCTTATATCAGTGGGATGGGCTCGGCGTAAAAACATATATTGGCGCTGATAACTATATCGAGCTATTAGATGATGAATATTTTTACACTTCACTAAAAAACAATGTCATTTGGCTTGTTCTTTATATATTAGCAGTTCCTGCTGGCCTTTTTGCCGCGCTATTTCTGAATCAAACAGTAAGAGGCATAAGAATATACAAGTCACTATTTTTCTTTCCATTTGTAATTTCTCAAGTCGTCGTAGGATTAGTTTTTAGTTGGTTTTACGACCCTTCAAACGGACTCTTAAATGTGATCCTTGAAAACTTTGGATTTAGTCCTATTGCTATTTTGGCAGAGGAAGATTATGCGACATACGGAATCATTGCAGCGGGCTTATGGCCTCAAACTGCTTATTGTATGATTTTATATTTAACAGGACTAAATTCAGTTGATCCTGAGCAAATTGAAGCCGGCCGAATTGACAATGCAAGAGGCTGGAGAATGTTGTGGTATGTAATATTGCCTCAACTCAAACCTGCTACTTTTATTGCGGTTGTTGTTACCGTCATTGGTGCTCTAAGATCCTTTGATTTAATTTCTATTATGACAGCTGGTGGTCCGTGGGGATCCAGCCGTGTTCTTGCTTATTATATGTACGAAAAGGCATTTTCAGAGTATGGCTTTCGTATGGGCTACTCTGCGGCTATAGCAGTAGTCCTCCTTGGTATTATGATGATTTATATTGGACTTATTCTGTATAGATTGTATCGAGATGAAAAAGGCTATTAAATATGTTTCCGACTCCAATTGAAAAAACTAAATTATCCACTCAGCGCCTGTATAAGATAGCGCTGCCTATTGCTATGATTATTTGGCTTCTACCTCTCTTGGCAGTAGCTTTGACATCAGTTCGCTCAGGAGTTGATATCAACTCTGGCAACTACTGGGGAATGCCAACCTCTATTAACTTTTTTGAAAACTATACGGCTGTCTTTACAGACTCACCACTAGGTTATTACATTTTAAATAGTTTTAAAATAACCATTCCAACAGTGATTGGTGCGATTGTTCTTTCAAGCCTTACCGGCTTTGCATTAGGTGTTTATAGATTTAAACTTAATTTATTTGTATTTTTTATTTTTGTTGCTGGCAACTTTATTCCTTATCAAATACTTATGGTTCCAGTTAGAGATCTTTCTCTTGCGTTAGGCCTTTACAACTCTGTATGGGGGCTTGTTGCTTTTCATATAGCATTTCAAACCGGTTTTTGCACCTTCTTTATGCGCAACTTTATTCGCGCTCTTCCGTTTGAGTTAATCGAGGCTGCTAGAGTTGAAGGGGTTTCTGAATTTAAAATTTTCTGGTACGTCGTTGTTCCATTAATGAAGCCAGCAATGGCAGCATTATCTGTGCTAATTTTTACTTTCATATGGAATGATTATTTTTGGGCTCTTGTGTTGACTCAAGGGGCAGATGCAATGCCAATTACAGCAGGCTTAAACTCACTTAATGGTCAATGGATCGCTAACCAACACTTGGTTTCTGCTGGCTCTATAATTGCAGCCCTTCCACCAGTTTTAATGTTTTTCTTAATGCAAAAACATTTCATAGCTGGACTAACACTAGGGGCGGTTAAGTAATGCAGCAATGGCGCATTGATACTCTTGACCAAACTTTGGTTTTTTCTTCATTGAATGAGAGACTTCCTTGCGTTATATATTGGGGTAATCGTTTACCTGAAAATGAAAACCTTGCTGATTTAGCTGATGCAGTAGCTAAAGATTGGGGGGACAACTTGCTGGATAAAGTTCCTGAGTTATCAGTCTCACCTGAGCAGTCTGCTAATTTTCCAGGACAACTCGGCTCTAAAATGAGAAGCCTTGATGGAAGAATTCTTTCAAGTAACTTTGTTTTCTCAGATAATAAAGTAGAAGAGAATTTGCTAATCTTAATTTATAGTGATGAGTCTTTAGAGCAAACATATACGCTAACAATAAGCGCATTTGAAGATAGTAATACGTTCACTCTTAGTGCCAAAATTGACAGTAAAGAACCAATATTTATGGACTGGCTTTCAGCCCCCGTAATTCAAGCACCTCAAAATAGTAACGAAATGATTGATTATGGAGGGCAGTGGAGTGGTGAATTTCGAAGCCAAAAAACTCCATGGGTTACAGGTGTTCATCTGCGTGAGTCAAGATCCGGAACAACAAGTCATGCAAACTTCCCAGGCTTGTTAATCCCAACTTTAGGAAGTTCAGAGAATTCAGGCTCTTGCTATGGCTTTCATTACGGATGGTCAGGCGGTCATCGCATGATTGCTGAGCAGCTTCCAGATGGTCGAAGGCAAGTTCAATTTGGAAATACTGAAAATAGTGAGCCGACTTCTGGAAATAGCTTTGAGACTGCAAAGCTATTTATTTGCCACTCTAGTAATGGAGTTGGAGGGGTAGGGCGGTCCTTTCGAAGTCATGTAGCTAATTCAATTATTGACTTATCAAAAGATAGCATTAGACCAGTTCATTATAATTGTTGGGAGGCTATCTATTTTGATCATAATATTGACCAATTAAAAGAAATAGCCAGCCTAGCTTTTGAGATTGGAGCCGAAAGGTTTGTTCTTGACGACGGATGGTTCAAAGATCGCAATAATGCTAAATCGAGCCTTGGTGACTGGGTTGTTGATAAGAAAAAATACCCAGATGGATTGCATCCATTAATTAAGCATATCAATTCCCTTGGAATGTCATTTGGATTGTGGTTTGAGCCAGAGATGGTTAGTCCTGATAGCGACCTTTATCGCCGCCACCCTGAATGGATAATGGGTCACAAAGATCAAACCCTTGGGCGAGATCAATTAGTCCTTAATATCTCAATAAAAGATGTTGAAGATTATCTCTTTGAGAAAATTTCAGCCTTATTAGCGGAGTACCCAATTGAGTATATCAAGTGGGATCACAATCGAGTTTTGCCATTCCCCGATGCCTCGCAAACAAATAGCTTATACGCACTTCTTAAGCGTATTAGATTAGCGTATCCAAATGTTGAGATCGAGTCATGCTCATCAGGTGGTGGCCGAATTGATTATGGCATCTTAGAGAGTACACAAAGAGTTTGGCTGTCTGATAGTAATGATGCAATTGAAAGGTTGCGTATTCAGCATGAGGCCATATTATGGTTACCTACCTCTATAACGGGAAGCCATGTTGGTCCAAAAGTTTGCCACACATCTGGGCGTGAACTTCCACTAGCTTTTAGAGCGTGGGTTGCAGCGCAAAGACATATGGGTTTTGAGATGGACCCTCGCGAACTTTCGACTTCAGATAAAACACTGTTGAAAGCTATTACTGGTTGGTGGAAAGAAAATCGCCAGTGGATGAAAGATGCAAATATTTTGAGGTTACCTTGTGTCGATAAAAGCATAACCGCTGAAATTCAAATTAATTCAAGCGCGGATCATTTTGTTGTTTTTGCAGGCCAAAACGCATCGTCAGATTTCAGCTCACCGCTACCGCTTGTGCTGGCTGGGCTTAAGCCAATGTCAATGTATAATATTTCCTTATATAATAAAAATCAGATCAGCTCTCTTGGTAAAACAAAAGGTGGTCTTTTACAAAAAACATTAAAACTTAGCGGGCATTTTTTAATGAGTCATGGATTACAATTACCTAAAGCTTTTCCTGCTAATATGATGGTAATAGAAGGGGATAAAGCTGCATGAGTAAAGCTAACAATCGTCGATCGTCTAATTGGTATGGAAAAATGGATAAAGATGGATTTATTCATAGAAGCTGGATGAAGAGTCAAGGCTTTCCTGACCATGTATTTGATGGCCGTCCTATAATTGGAATTTGCAACACTTGGTCCGAATTAACACCGTGCAACGCAGGCCTAAGAACTCTTGCTGAAGGTGTCAAGAGAGGCGTTTGGGAGGCTGGAGGCCTACCACTCGAATTTCCTGTAATGTCATTGGGTGAAACCCAAATGAAACCAACTGCAATGCTTTTTCGAAATCTTTTATCTATGGATGTTGAGGAAAGTATTCGTGCTTATGGAATTGACGGCGTTGTTTTGCTAGGTGGCTGCGACAAAACTACCCCAGGACAGTTAATGGGAGCAGCAAGCGTCGATTTACCGACAATTGTTGTCTCTTCTGGCCCAATGCTTAATGGCAAATATAAAGGTCAAGATATTGGCTCTGGAACCGATGTTTGGCGCTTCTCTGAAGATGTTAGGGCTGGAGACATGTCTTTACAGGATTTTATGTCTGCTGAAACAGGAATGAGCCGCTCATCTGGAGTTTGCATGACCATGGGAACTGCATCCACAATGGCAAGCTTGGTTGAAGGGATGGGGTTAAGCTTACCCACGAATGCCGCCATTCCTGCCGTTGACGCTAGGAGAATGGCTCTTGCACATATGACAGGAAAGCGCATTGTAGAAATGGTTGAAGAGGGCTTAAACTTATCCAAAGTTTTAACAAAAGAAAGCTTTCAAAATGCTATTACATTAAACAGTGCGGTTGGCGGGTCAACTAATTCAGTAATTCACTTATTGGCTTTAGCAGGCAGAGCTGAAATTGAGCTTACTTTAGAGGATTTTGAAAAAGCTGCAGACATACCGCTTCTTGTTAATTGCATGCCTTCAGGTAAATACCTAATGGAAGATTTCTGCTATGCAGGAGGAGTTCCAGCTGTATTAGAGCAAATTAAGGACCATATAAAGTCTGCTAATACCGTTCTAAACAAAGACATAACTAGCTACTTCAAAGGTGCTGAAACATTCAATGAGGACGTCATTCGGCCAATAAATAACCCACTAAAGCCTGCCGCAGGATTAAAAGTATTGAGAGGAAATTTGGCTCCAAATGGCGCAATCATTAAGCCAGCTGCCGCTACAGAAAGCCTATTAAAACATGAAGGCTTGGCCTATGTATTTGAAGATATTGAAGATCTAAAGGCTAATATTGATAGGCCTGACCTTCCAGTCACAAAAAACTCTATTTTAGTTTTAAAGGGGTGTGGGCCGAAGGGCTATCCAGGAATGCCTGAGGTTGGCAATATGCCAATACCAAAGGTTTTAATTGAACAAGGAGTTCGGGACATGATCCGTATTTCAGATGCTCGAATGTCAGGCACTGCCTTCGGAACTATAGTTCTCCATGTCTCTCCTGAGGCGAATGTAGGTGGTCCTATTTCAATAGTTGAGACTGGTGATCGCATTCGACTTGACGCTTTTAATGGGGTGCTTGAGCTTCTAGTTTCAGAAGCTGAAATTGAGAGCCGCACCAAAGCTAGGAAAGAGCCAAAAGTAAATTACACTCGCGGATATGCAAAACTTTATATTGATCACGTTATGCAGGCTGATAAAGGTGCAGACCTTGACTTCCTTGTGGGCAAAGACACACGACTTCCAACTCGAGAATCACATTAATGAATAATTATGCAATCTTTAAAGACTTAGAAGATACCTCAGTTTTTATTACGGGTGGCGGCTCTGGTATTGGCGCATCATTGACAGAGGGTTTTTTAGCACAAGGTGCAAAAGTTGCATTTGTGCAGAGATCAGATTGCGATGAATTTCTAGATGAAGTTTCTTCGAAATATAAACATAACCCCTTATTTATCAAATGTGATATTACTGATATTGATGCTCTAAAGTCTGCAATATTAGATGCAAGTAATGCTAATGGTGGAATTAATGTGCTGATAAATAATGCCGCTAATGACACGCGCCACACCCTTGCAGCTATGACAACAGAAGAATGGGATCAGTCAATTAATATTAATCTAAGGCCTCATTTCTTTACAGCCCAGGCTGTGGCACCTTTTATGAAAACCCAAGGCGGCGGCAGTATTATTAATTTTTCATCAAACTCTTATATGATGGGTAATGCTGGTTTGCCCGCTTATGTTACTTCTAAAGCTGGAATTACAGGCTTAACAAGAAGTTTAGCGAGAGAGCTTGGTGTTGATGGCATTAGAGTAAACACGCTGATTCCTGGCTGGGTTCTGACTGAAAGGCAGTTAAGGCTATGGGCAAATGATAAAGACTTAGCAAGTCATATGGAAAAACAATGCATTAAGGAACACTTAGTGCCTAACGATTTAATTGACTCCACATTATTTTTAGCTTCGGACGCGTCTCGAATGATGACCGGCCAAGCTTTAGTGATTGATGGCGGAGTTGTAGTTACAGGATAAAAGAGAACAATGAAAGAATTAAAGGCTAAATGGATTGCTGCAGATTGGGGAACAACTCATATGCGCGCTTGGGCTATTAATGAGCAGGGTAAAGTTCTTGCTTATAGTGAATCAAACGAAGGCATGAAAGATCTTCAGCAGAATGAATTCGAGCCAGTATTGTTACGCCTTATTGAAAGTTGGCTAGATAGTGAAAAAGTAACGCCTGTCATGGCTTGTGGAATGGTTGGTGCGCGTCAAGGGTGGGTTGAAACGCCATATTTAAAGGCTCCATGTGTACCTATTGATAAAAATCAACTAACTGTTGCGACTACAAAAGACACCAGAATCCAGGTCACCTTAGTGCCTGGGGTTATGCAGCACAATCCTGCCGATATCATGCGGGGTGAGGAAACTCAAATTGCTGGATTTATTAAAGAAAATCCTGGCTTTGATGGCATTGTTTGCCTTCCTGGAACTCATACAAAATGGGTTAATGTAAAGGCAGGTCAAATAGAAAAATTTAAAACGTTTATGACTGGCGAGCTTTTTGGCGTAATCTCTAATGAAACTTTAATTAAGCATTCCATATCAACTAAAGGTTGGGATCAAGATAGTTTTAAAAAAGGAGTACTTCAAGGTTTTAAAAGTCCAGGCACTATTGCATCCGATCTTTTTTCATTAAGAGCTGAATCAATAGTGAATGAGTTGGATTTTGATGCGGCTAAATCAACACTTTCAGGCTTACTTCTAGGTCTTGAGCTTAATGGTGTGCAAGACTATTGGAAAGATAGAGACGTAACAATTATTGGTTCGGAATTGTTGTCAAATAATTACCAACAAGGTTTAAACATATTAGGTGGAGAATGTAAGCCATTTGATCTCGAAACTGCAACGCTATCAGGACTGACTTCTGCTTACATGGAATTACACTCTGATTAAGTATATGAATAGAAATATAATTGCTATATTACGAGGCATTAAACCCGAAGAAGTTCTCGATACAGTTCATGTTATTGTTAAATCAGGGATTACTCAAGTTGAAGTGCCACTAAACTCACCTAGCGCTTTTGAAAGTATCGAGATGCTTCGTGATGAGTTCGAAGGGTCAATTCAATTTGGCGCTGGAACAGTAACAGATATAAAGCAGGTTGAAGTCCTGGCTAAAATTGGTGTGGATTTTGTTGTCTCACCTAATTTTGACTCTGCTGTTGTAAGGGCAACTAAGGAGGCAGGTATATTAAGCTTTCCTGGGGTGATTACCCCAACAGAATGCTTTTCTGCATTAAATTGCGGGGCGGATGGTTTAAAGTTTTTTCCAGCCTCACTTATTGGAACAGATAATCTAATCGCATTAAGAGCTGTTTTGCCAACAGATGTCCCTCTTTACATGGTCGGTGGCGTTGGCCCAAAAAACTTTTCAGCCTGGATTAAGGCTGGTGCTACTGGTTTTGGAATAGGGTCAGGGCTTTATAAAGCTGGTGATTCTCCTGAAGTAGTTGCCAAAAAAGCTGAGTCGATTGTTTTGTCATACGATGAAGCACAAATATGATCAATGACTATCTACCAGTAGATTCCTCTGATTTAGGAGAGGGGCCTTTATGGCATCCAAAGCTAAAGTCTCTATTCTGGTTTGATATAAATTCCTTTAAGATGCATAATTGGAGTAACTCTAAACTTAAAACTTGGGTATTTTCTGAGCCAGTCTCAGCTGCAGGATGGATTGATGAAGAGCACTTAATGGTTGCAACTGCATCCTCATTAACTAAGCTTGCCTTATCAACTGATACAAGAGAGTTAATTGTTAATTTAGAAGGCAGTATGATTCACACCCGATCAAATGATGGGCGCGCTGATCCCTGGGGCGGTTTTTGGATTAGTACAATGGGACTAAATGCCGAGGCAGATGCTGGCTCTATTTACCGCTTCTATAAAGGTGAGCTAAGACAATTACATCAAAATATTACAATCCCTAATAGTATTTGCTTTTCCCCAGATCAAAATTTTGGATATTTTGCAGATACTCGTAAAATGAAAATCTGGAAACAGAAATTAGATCAATCCAATGGCTGGCCCACTCATGACCCAATTATTTTTGTTGATTTGGAGTCTCAAGGCCTTCATCCTGATGGTTCAGTTTGTGATAGTGAGGGCTATTTATGGAATGCACAGTATGGCGCCTCTAGGATCGCAAGATATAGCCCTAATGGTCAACTGGATCAAGTGATTAACTTTCCAGTTTCTCAGGTTACTTGTCCTGCTTTTGGTGGAGACTCATTAAATACTATTTATACTACAACGGCCTATCAGAACTTAAATAGTAATAATTTGAAAGTTGAACCTTTGGCTGGCAAAATATTTTATTTTCAATCAGAGATAACTGGCTTAGCTGAGCATCAAATTATAGCGTGAGGAGATTATGATTCCAAAACTAGGAAGTTGCTATTATCCAGAACACTGGCCTGAGGCTCAATGGCACAAGGATGCAAAAGATATGGTCAATTCAGGCTTGTCATGGGTTCGAATAGGCGAGTTTGCGTGGAGCCGTTTAGAGCCGGAAGAGGGCATTCAAAATTTTGACTGGCTTGACCGAGCTATAACAGTTCTAGGTGACGCTGGTTTGGATGTGGTTATGAGCACTCCAACCGCGGCTCCCCCAAGATGGGTTGTTGATAAATGGCCTGATATGCTTCTTGTCGACTCTGAGGGTCAACCTCGTAAATTTGGCTCAAGACGGCATTACTGCTTTTCACACAAAGGTTATTTTCAAGAGTCATCAAGAATTACAAAGATTGTTGCAGAGCGATATGGAAAAAATCCTTATATTAAGGCATGGCAATTAGACAATGAATATGGTTGTCATGATACTACTTTGTCATTTAGTGCTTCATCAGAAAGTGCATTTAAGCTTTGGCTGTTTGACAAATATAAGACGATTGAGAATCTTAATGAGGTCTGGAAAAATGTATTTTGGTCTATGGAATATAATAATTTTGAGCAAATTGAATTACCAAATTTAACCGTTACTGATGCAAATCCAATTCACGAGTTAGACTTTAAAAGGTTTAGTTCCGATCAAGTTGTGAAATTCAACCGCTCTCAAGCTTTTATAATGCGCGAACATACAAAAATGCCACTTATTCATAACTATATGGGAAAAATTACAGATTTTGATCATTATGAGGTGGGTGATGATTTGGATATTGCAAGCTGGGATAGCTATCCTTTGGGATTTTTAGAGGATCGCTCGACTCAAAATGAAGACTTTAAGCTTAAATTTATGCGCTTTGGAGATCCTGATTTTCAGGCATTTCACCATGACCTATACAGGACCGTTGGGCGAGGCCGTTGGTGGGTAATGGAGCAGCAGCCTGGACCCGTGAATTGGGCGCCCTACAACCCTGAGCCAGCTACTGGGGCTGTGAGACTTTGGTCTTGGGAAGCAATCGCACACGGAGCAGAGGTGGTAAGTTATTTTCGCTGGAGGCAAGCCCCTTTTGCTCAGGAACAAATGCACGCAGGACTTCAAAGGCCAGATGGTGAGTCAGCTCCTGGCTTAATTCAAGCTTCACAGGTCAACTCTGAATTAAAAGAGTTTACGGATATTCAGCAGGTTCAATCAAAGGTTGCTTTAGTCTTTGATTATGAAAGCTGTTGGGCATGGGAAGTCCAACCCCAGGGCAAAGAATTTAGTTATTTTGGACTGGTATATGATTACTATAGGGCTCTACGAAGCCTTGGTCTTTCGGTTGATATGCTGGCACCTAATCAAAAAGATTTAAGTGGGTATAAGATTGTTCTTATGCCTGGGTTAATGCATGTGACTGACAACCTTAAAATAGCAATTGAGTCTTTTGAAGGTGTCGTAATTTCTGGCCCCAGAACTGGCTCAAAGACATTAGATATGACTATTCCAAATGGACTTCCTCCAATAGTTCCAGGTGTTATAGGTACTGTTGCTAGCGTTGAATCTCTTAGGCCAAATGCAAGCATTTCAATCAAAGCTGGCGGTAACTTTAATTGCTGGATGGAAACCTTGGTGGATTGCGACAATGTTATTGAGAGCTGCGAAGATGGCCGCCCAGCGGTAATTGGCCAAAAAAATAGACCCTATTTAGTGGGATGGGCAGATCAGAAGGCCTTAAAAAGAATGTTTAAAGAGGCTTGCTTGTCTCAAAGCATTCCTATAACGCAGATGCCGGATTGTGTCAGGGTTCGTGAAACGCTTAAACATCGTTTTTGGTTTAACTATAGCGAGACAGAATCAAAGGTTGGAGCTATTAAACTTCCACCTTCTGGAGTTTTCTGGGAGCCCCTTTAAGGGTTATTTGTTATTTGACTCGAAGTTCAGTTTTAGGATCAAAAAACAAAGCTGAAGTGGTGTTTGCCTCTATTCCAACCTTTGACCCTGTTATTGGTAATTTGTTCTCTCTTGACTCTAGAACAACTCTTTCGCCATCTGGAGTTTTCAAGTAAACATATGAAATGTCTCCAAGCGCTTCAGTAAACTCAACTTCAAGATCTCCGGACTTAGCAAGTTTTAAATGTTGCGGCCTTAATCCAACAATCAGTTCGGTCATAGATGAGGTGATCGATTTACTTACTTTGAGTTTTGAGGAGTTAAGATTTGGCATTGATAATTTTGAATCAACAATACTACCTTTTAAAAAATTGATAGTTGGTGAGCCAATAAAGCCGGCAACAAAAATATTTTGAGGGTCTTCATATAACTCTAAAGGTCTACCTACTTGTTGAATTAAGCCTTCTTTAAGAACGACTATTTTATCTGCAAGTGTCATAGCCTCTACTTGGTCATGAGTAACATAAATGATAGTAGTCCCTAGCTCACGATGAAGGCGAGAAATTTCAACACGCATTTCAACCCTAAGCTCAGCATCAAGATTGGATAAAGGTTCGTCAAATAAAAATACTTCTGGTCCTCTTACAATAGATCTCCCAATAGCGACTCTTTGCCTTTGTCCGCCTGACAAAGTTTTAGGCTTCCTATCCAAGTAATCCTCAAGGTGAAGAATACTCGCTGCATCATTAACTTTTTTATCAATTTCATCAGAAGGAACTTTTGTCATTTTAAGACCAAAGCCCATATTTTCTCGAACTGTCATGTGGGGGTATAGTGCATAAGATTGAAAAACCATTGCAATCCCTCTATCCGCTGGATGCATGGTAGTGACGTCTTTTTCACCAATATAAATTTGACCACTTGTGACCTCTTCAAGACCAGAGATCATTCTAAGTAATGTTGATTTTCCGCAACCTGATGGCCCAACAAATACACAAAATTCACCATCCTCGATTTCTAAATCAATTCCATGAATAACCTCTACTTTGTCGTATTTTTTTGTTGCTTTGGAAATTTTTAAAGATGCCATATCAGCGGTGTCCTTATATTAATTAGTTGTGTTGTTCGGGAAAATTCCACGCTCCGGCTTCTTTTCCGATTAATTTTGAAGTCTCGAGTAATTGAGGCTTGTACTCTTCAAGGCTCTCAAGGCTATGTATGTCAATTGAGCTGGTAATAGATAGCCCGCCAATTACTCTCCCCTTTACAGAAAGAATAGGGGATGAGATACAAATAATTTTTGCTTCATGTTCTTGCTTGTCAAAAGATATTCCTTGTTTTTTTATTATAGCTAATTCTTTGCGAAGCTCTTTTTCTGAAGTGATTGTAAAGTCGGTATATTTAAAGAATGCTTGTTTAGAAATAACTCTACTTAGCTCATCCTCGTCTAAAAATGCCATCATTGCTTTACCCACACCTGTGCAGTATGCAGGCCCAACTTTACCAGCTTGAGAGTACATCTCAATCGGTGAGCTAGGATTTCTTTTATCAACATAAAGGACTTGACCGTTATCAAGCTGTGCCAAGTGAACAGTTTCACTAACTTTGTCAGATAGCTCGTCAATAAATGGAAGTGCTATTGGCGCCAGTGAGCTTTGAAGCCAGGCTGCATGAGCCATTCGAACTAACTTTAACCCAAGTTTATAGGTTTGCTCTTCTGCGTTATAACTCAGCATATCTTGATTAAGGAGAGTTTGAAGGAGTCTATATAGGGTTGCCTTAGGATACTTGCTAGTCTTTAGAAGGCTTGAAAAACGTACTGGTGAACCGATTTCTGCAACCTCATTAAGAACATCTAATGCCTTGCCAACTGTTCCATCCCCTCGTTTTTCTGTAGCCATGTTTTTCTATATATTTTATTAAATTATTATTACTTGAATGATATGTTATATATGATTAACAGGTCATTTAGCGTTTTAATTTTAGCAGATAATGTATACTATTTTGAATAAGTTTACAATAGTAGAACTAAGTTCCACTATTTGGAAAAAGTTACTAAATAAAATAGAATTTCAATGAATAAAATTTACGATATTTTTATTGTCGGTGGTGGTATTAATGGGTGTGGCATTGCTAGAGACGCTGCAAGTAGAGGTTATAGCGTAAATCTTGCTGAAAAAAATGATCTATCAAGTGGCACATCATCGGCTTCATCAAAGTTAATTCATGGTGGATTACGATACCTTGAAAATTATGAGTTCCTACTTGTAAGAAAAGCGCTAAAGGAGCGCGATACATTGCTTAGTATTGCTCCACATATTGTTAAAGAGTCTAGAATAATTTTACCTCATCATAAAGGGCTTCGACCAGCATGGATGCTGAAATTAGGGTTGATGCTTTATGACAGTCTTTACTTCTCAAAGTTTATTAAGCGCTCAAGACCAATTGATATTTTATCTCATGAATCTAAAGGAGTCTTGTTAGACTCTTATTCAAAAGGTTTTGAGTATTCAGATTGCACAGCTGATGACTCCAGGCTTACCATTCTTAATGCAGTAGATGCTAAAAAATTTGGCGCTCATATCTCCACTAGAACTTTTGTTAATAAAATAGAACAAATTGATAATATTTGGGAAATTCAAACGACAAATTCTTTAACAGGAGAAAGTCAGACTGTTAAAGCTAAAGTTGTTATAAATGCAACTGGCCCATGGGTAGATACTTTTCTAAAAGACAGTTATCAAAAATCAAGTGCTAATAATATTAGACTGGTTAAAGGTAGCCATGTCGTTCTAAAAAAGATATTTAATCATAGCTACTCATATATCTTTCAAAATGCTGATGGCCGAATATTCTTTGCAATCCCATGGGAGGGAGAGTTTACATTTATAGGCACAACTGACGTTGATTTCAATGAAGACATTGATGACATTTCAGCTTCAGAGGCTGAGATTAGCTACATCATTGAATCGGCAAATGAGTATTTTAATAATAAAATATCTAGAGGTGATGTTGTTAGTAGCTGGAGTGGCGTTCGCCCATTATTTGAAAATGGCAACCAAAAGGCTCAGAAAGTATCACGTGATTATGTCATTCGAGAGGATAGTCAAATTGACGATAGCGCACTAGTTAATGTTTTCGGAGGCAAGCTTACAACTTTTAGACAGCTCTCAGAGGACGTTGTCGACCTAATTGGATCAATCATTGGTCAAAAAAAACCATCATCCACAAGTAAAAATCATTTACCAGGCGGCAACTTTAAAGCAATTGATAAAGAAGCTCTAATTCATGACCTGAGTAAAAAGTATGATTATCTGGATTTAGACTATCTTGAGCGTCTTTATAATTTGTATGGTACAAGGGCAGAGTTAGTTTTAAGCAAGGTTTTTACGATTGACGATCTAGGGCTTAATTTTGGTAAAAGTTTGTACCAAGTAGAGGTTGATTATTTAATGCAAGAGGAGTTTGCCCTCTTCCCAGAAGACATAACTGAGAGACGCACAAAGCTTTATTTATTTTTAAATGAAAATAATTTAAAAGAGTTGGGTAAATATATGGAAAAAAATAGGTAATATTTACAAATAGTTAATTGATTATTAAGAATATAAATAGAGTGAAAACAATATGACAAATTCTAAAAAATATATATTATCTATTGATCAAGGTACAACGTCATCTAGAGGTATTTTATTTGACTCAGAGTATCAAATTGCAGCCATAGGCCAAAAAGAATTTACTCAATTTTTTCCAAATTCAGGGTGGGTTGAGCATGACCCGGAAGAGATTTGGCTTTCAACTCTTGAGAGTTGCAATATTGCCATCAAAGAGGCCAAAATAGAGCCCAATCAAATCATCTCTATAGGAATTACTAATCAGCGTGAAACAACGGTTGTTTGGGATAAAGAAACAGGTAAGCCAATATACAATGCCATAGTTTGGCAAGACAGGAGAACCTCAGATCAATGTAAAGATTTGCGAGAGCAAGGCCATGAGGCTAGAGTTACTAAAAAGACTGGCCTATTGCTTGATCCATATTTTTGCGCTACTAAAATTGCTTGGATTCTTGATAATGTTGAGGGTGCAAGAGATAAAGCAAATGAAGGTAAGTTAGCTTTTGGAACGATTGATAGTTTTCTATTGTGGCGATTAAGCGATAAAAAAGTTCACGCAACTGATGCTACTAACGCCTCTAGAACTCTTTTATACAATATTCATGAAGGGTGCTGGGATGAGGATTTACTAAAGCTTTTTAATATTCCTAAATCAATGCTATCAATGGTTTGTGATAGTGCGGCAAACTTTGGCAAGGCTCACAAGTCTTTTTTCGGATCTGAAATACCTATTTCTAGTTTAATTGGTGATCAGCCTTCCGCTCTTGTTGGTCAGGCATGCTTTGAACCAGGAATGGTTAAATCGACCTATGGAACCGGATGTTTTGTTTTAATAAATACTGGAGACAATCCAGTTCAATCAAAAAATAAATTACTAACAACTATCGCCTTTCAAATTAACAATAAGCCTTGCTATGCGCTTGAGGGATCAATATTTGTTGCAGGTGCGGCTATTCAATGGCTTCGTGATGACCTAAAATTCATAGAGTCAGCTGAAGAATCAGAGCAGCTTGCGATTCAAGCCGACCCGAACCAAGAGGTTTATTTGGTTCCTGCATTTGTAGGATTGGGGGCTCCGTATTGGGATCCTGATTGTAGAGGAGCGCTATATGGCCTTACAAGAAGCACGGGGCCTGCTGAGATTACAAAAGCAGCGCTAGAGTCGGTGTGTTATCAGACGTCAGATCTTCTGACAGCAATTACGAAAGATTTGAGTGAAAATGAATTAACTACTATTAGGGTAGATGGCGGTATGGCTGCATCAAATTGGACCATGCAGATGCTTTCAGATCTTCTTAATTTGCCAGTTGATAGACCAAAAAACCTAGAGACAACTGCTCTGGGCGCGGCATATTTAGCGGGAATGCAGGTAGGTTTTTATCCTCAAATTGATGAGTTTTCTAAGTCATGGAAATCTGAAAGCCAATTTAATTCACAAATGCCTGAAGATGAGAGGCAAAAAAAACTTTCTGGATGGAAGGATGCAGTAAATCGAACTCTGTCCACTAAGTAATTAAAATATAATCAACATACTATTTATTTTGAATTCTTAGATTAGTATGACTGAAACAAATCAAACAACTATTTGGATGAAAAATCCATTAGCTATCTTTGCAGAAAATAGTGATGGTGGAGTTGTCATTAAAGGTCAAAAAATTATTGAATTGGTTCCTCTAGGGGGCTCCCCTATATCGAACATAGATGAAACCTATGATGCAAGTGATAGTGTTATTCTTCCTGGATTAATTAATACGCATCACCACTTTTATCAAACCCTTACTCGCGCTTACCCTGAGGCCCTAAACAAAGAGCTTTTTCCTTGGCTCAAAAGTCTTTATAAGGTTTGGGCTCATATTCAGCCCGATATGCTCGCTGTCTCTACAGAGCTCGCTCTGTCTGAACTTCTTCTTTCTGGCTGCACTACCGCGAGTGATCATCATTACTTGTTTCCAAGCCAACTTGAAAATGCTATCGATATACAGGCTGAAGAGGCTCAAAAGCTCGGTATGCGTGTTGTTTTAACGAGAGGCTCTATGAGTCTTGGAGAAAAAGATGGTGGCCTTCCACCGCAATCTGTTGTTCAGACCAAAGAGCAGATACTAAGTGATAGTGAGCGACTCATTAAAACATACCACGACAGTCAAGAAGGCGCAATGACTCAAATTGCACTAGCGCCTTGTTCACCTTTCTCGGTGACTACTGACCTGATGATAGAGACTGCAGCGCTTGCTGAGCAGTATGACGTTCGTTTGCATACTCATTTGGCAGAGACGATAGATGAGGAAAAATTTTGTTTAGAGAAGTTCGGCTTAAGGACTGTGGACTATCTCGAGAGTGTTGGTTGGCTGTCAGATCGAACTTGGCTTGCACATGGAATACACTTTAATAAAGAAGAAATAAAAAAACTAGGCCGATCTGGAGTCGGCATTTGTCATTGTCCGAGCTCCAACATGATGTTGGCGTCTGGTATTTGTCACAGCCTTGAACTTGAAGAGGCGGGCTCTATTATTGGACTCGGCGTCGACGGCTCTGCATCTAACGATGGCTCTAATATGATTGCTGAACTTAGACAAGCAATGTACTTGCAGCGTTTGCGCTATGGCGCTTCCAAGATTACCCATCAAAAGGCCTATAGCTGGGCTACTAAAGGCTCAGCTGCGCTTTTAGGTAGGTCTGATATTGGTGAAATTGCAGTCGGAAAACAGGCAGACTTAGCTTTGTTTAAATTAGATGAACTTAGATTTTCAGGTAGTCATGACTCTTTAGCAGCGTTACTTCTGTGCGGCGCTCAAAAAGCAGATAGAGTTATGATTGCTGGTCAGTGGAAAGTTATGGATGGAAAAATTATTGGGCAAGATGAGTCTGAATTAATCAGTCGCCATAGCAATGCAGCAAAAAAATTACGCCAATTAGCTAACGCATAATTTTTTCTTAATACTATCATTGACTTGCACTATTAGTTAATTTATAATTCAAACTTGAATATTGTTACATAAATCAAGTTAGTTATGAATACACCCAGTCATGGAGGCGCTCGAAAGGGCGCTGGTCGTAAAAAAAATTCAGGTAGCTTTAAAGAAGAAACCAAAGTTATTAGGGTTCCTATAAGCCTTGTGGATTCTCTTATTCCTACGATTGAAGTTTATAAGTCTCAAGTTAAATCTAAGGTAGAAGTCTTTTTAACTAAAGACAATCCAACAGAGCTTTCGATTCCAATTTTTACTTCTCGAGTGCAGGCGGGATTCCCTTCCCCAGCAGACGATCATTTGGAGGACGCGCTTGATTTGAATACACATCTTATTCATCACAAGGAGGCTACTTTTTTTGTGAAAGCACAGGGAGATTCAATGTTAGGTGCTGGAATCCAGCAGGGCGACATACTAATCGTTGACAAGTCTTTGAGCGCTAAAAGCGGAAAGATAGTCATCGCAGTTGTTGATGGCGAGTTCACTGTTAAGCGCCTACACAAATACAAAGGAAACATAACTCTTAAAGCTGAAAATCCTGATTTTGAAGATATTAAAATTGGAGGCACTGATGAACTTATTATATGGGGCGTTGTAACCTCAGTGATACATCAGTATGAATAAACCAGTTAAGTTCGCGTTGGTTGACTGTAATAATTTTTATGCCTCTTGTGAGAGAGTTTTTGAGCCAAAGCTAGAAGGTAGACCAATTGTTGTTCTTTCTAATAATGATGGATGCATTATCGCGCGCTCTAACGAAGCCAAGGCATTGGGCATTAAGATGGGCTCTCCTTACTTTAAAGTAAGGAATTTAATTGCTAGGAATAGCGTTGCAGTAAAGTCTTCAAACTACCCTTTGTATGGAGACATGTCGTCAAGAGTAATGAAGGTTATTGGTCAGTATTCACCTATCCAAGAGGTGTATTCTATTGACGAGAGTTTTATAGATTTGGCGGGGCTTCCTTTTAATTTGATGGCTCATATGCAATCTCTAAGAGTTCGAGTTAAAAGCTGGACGGGGGTTCCGGTTTGTATTGGTATGGGCCGCACTAAAGTTCTGGCAAAGCTTGCGAACCGTATTGCTAAAAAATATTCAAAATTTAATGGCGTTTTCGATATAGACGAGCTGCCCTATGAAAGGTATTGTAAGTTGTTACAATCCGTTGAAGTAGGAGACTTATGGGGAATAGGCAGGCAGAGCGCTAAAAAGCTTAATCGCATTGGGATTCAAACTAGCTGTGATTTTTATCAGGCAGACGTTGGCGTTATTGAAACCCTTTTGGGCGTTAATGGCAAAAAAATTTATCAAGAGCTTCGTGGCAACCCGTGTATTCCTATTGAGTTGATCCCTCCAACAAGGCAGCAGATTGTCTCCTCTCGCTCTTTTGGGGTTGATTTAAGCGACTTTGATGAATTAAACCAAGCTTTAACTGCCCTTACTAGAAAGGCTGTCAATAAGCTTAATAATCACAAGCTTGCAATGACAACTATGACTGTCTTTATTTATACCAACCCCCATAAAAAAGATAAGCCCCATGCATACCTATCAAAAACTGTAGGAATGCCAATTGCTATTGAGGATGAGTCTCAAATTATTCCATTGGCATCTCAAATATTAAGACTTATCTATAAACCTGGTTATTCCTTTAATAAAGGAGGTGTGGTATTGAGCAACTTAACCAAAAACTATCGACAGCAAGATCTTTTTTCAATAAATCAAAATAGTCAATCACAAGTATTGGCTCGTAAAAAATCTGATGCTATAAAGGGTGTTAATGAAAGATTTAACGAATCAATTAAGTATGCCAGTGAGGTGGGCAATGACAGGTGGCTGCCAAGAGCCGATTTTAGATCAAACAGATACACAACAAGCTGGAGTGAATTGTTAAAAATTTAAGGCCCACAAGCAATCTTTTAAATTTTTATTAATGCAGTAATGATATATATTAGAATATAAATTGCTTTTAATAATAAGGAGAAAATAAAATGGTACGTATGTTAATGACAATTAATATTTCTAAGGGATGGGAGACTTGGTCAGAAATGGCAAAAAGCCTCGAACCTCAGATGAATGAACAAGGCGCAAAAATAATTTGGGCAGGAGCAAACCCAGATGAAACGGCGGCCTATCTGTTGGTTGAAATGAAAGATCCATCATATGTAAAATCATTTGGTGAACGCCCTGACATTGTAGCAATAAGGGAAGAAGGGGGCGCAGACGTTGCATCAACAACCCCTTTGGCACAAATAGATAAATACTACTTAGGGTAATATTTTCCCTATAAGCGCAATAGAGATGACCTCTAAAGAGGTCATTTTTAATTTATAAAACTGTATAACTCCTACCATTGTTTATAATAAATGTTTTTTATTAAGCTATATTCAATAATATTGTATTAGAATAAGGTTGAAATGAAGCAACTCGCAATCATTGATGATGATCCAGAAATCCTTAAATTATTAGACCAGTATCTAATAAAAAACGGGTTTGAAGTAAAGGCCTTTTCTGATGGAGAGTCTTTCTTGGCTAGCGATGAATCAAAATTTAGTCTTGTTGTCCTAGATCTTGGCCTTCCTGGAATTGATGGGCTTGAGGTGTGCAGAAGATTGAGGCAAAAATCTAACGTTCCTATTATTATGCTTACTGCTGCTAGTGATGATTTAGATCGCATACTAGGGCTGGAACTTGGCTCTGATGACTATATGGGCAAGCCATTTAACCCAAGAGAGCTGCTGGCAAGGATTAAAGCTCTCCTAAGGCGATCAGAGTTAAAAGAAGAGGATGTGGATAATCACATAGTAATGAACTATGCTGCAAGAAGTGCGTTTGTTGATGGTAATGAGCTTGAGTTGACTGGAACAGAGTTCGATTTATTATGCGTCTTTCATAAGCAAATAGGGGTGGTTTTAAGCAGAGATGAAATTGGTGAACTCCTTCATGGTAGAAAGATAGACCCGTTGGATCGATCAATTGACACAATTGTTAGCAGACTACGTCATAAATTGAGTAATCATTTTACTGGTGAAATAATTCAAAGCGTTAGGGGTAAGGGATACGTCCTACTTTTAAAAAGTTGAAAATTAAAACCTTCATGTTTGAATCATTAATGCCAAAAACAGTTGTCGCCAGAATGACTTCTGTTCTCTTTGTTGGAATTCTAGTTGCTCAACTACTGGGAACTTGGCTGTGGGTAGGGCAAATTCAGTCATCTGAAAGAGAAAGGATGGTTGAGCTTTCTGAGGCTATGGGTTCTCGAATAGCTCAAACCATTGCATTTTTTGAAAAGTTACCAAAACAGTACCGGCACATAGTTCTTGATCAGTTAAGAGATATGGGTGGAACCCGTTTCTTTGTCTCAGTAAACAAACAGTTTATTAACTTAGATACAATTGAAGAGTCAGAGTTTTCTTCATTGGCTCGAGATAGCCTGCAAAAAAGCATGGCTGCCCAAATTGGAAAAATCAATTCAATGGAAATTGCCTTTGTTGATTTTGATAATTTAAAAATATTAACAGGCGACAACATGATGGTATCTCTTTCACCAACCTGGAAAAGATTCGCACTTTTGGAGCCCGGCGATAAAAGTCCATTTGTTGTGATTCAATTTCCAATTGATGCAGATGAGTGGATGTATTTAGCTGCAGTCGTTCCTAAGGGGGAGTTACTACTCGGAATTGATTGGATTAGCGCTGAGAGAGTCTTTAATCTTTCGGCGGTCTCACTTACAGTGCTCTTGTTTACTTTTTTGTTCGTTCGCTGGCTCGTCCTGCCACTAAAAATATTGGCCCATCAAGCAGATCTTTTAGGAAAAGGACGCAATCCACGCCAATTAGAGGAAAAAGGATCAAAAGAAATGGTAGCAACAATAGGGGCGTTTAACTCGATGGCTAAGCGTATCCAGAAATTGATTGCTGATAGGGAGCGATCATTTGCAGCAATTTCTCATGATTTAAAAACTCCTTTAACAAGGGCTCGCTTAAGGGTAGAGAGCATTGAAGATGGCAACATTAAAGAGGACTTGATTGGTGACCTGGATTATCTTGAGACCATGGTCAAAGGAAGTCTACAAATTATGACAGATGGCGCTGAACATGAGAACACCAGTCACGTCGACATTACAACGATGTTAGCTTTAATCTTAAAAAAAGAAGAAATCCTTGGAATGCCTATTAAGATGAATATAAAGCAAAGCATTGTAATTAAAGGGCGAGCTTTAGCTGTTGAGCGGATGTTTTCTAACTTAATAAATAATGCGCTTACTTATGGCGAAGGTGTCGAAGTAACTGGACAAATAAAGAAAACAGGCGTCTTTATTCAAATTAAAGATAGAGGACCTGGTTTGAGTGATAACGATAAAGAGAATGTGTTTAAACCGTATTACCGTCTGGAGCATAAATTAAATGATGCTCACTCTGGCCTTGGGATGGGTATCGCCCGTAATATTGCAAATATTCATGGCGGTGAGCTTGAACTTAAAGATCGCAGCGGCGGCGGACTAATTGTGGAAGTTTACTTTCCAGTCTAATGAACGAAATAAATAACCCTAACTTTAAAGATAAAGAGTTCTTGATTGGCCATATCAAATCAATTATGGGTTTTTATCATCCTCATTGCATTGATAATGAAACTGGTGGTTTTTTCCAGCACTTTAAAGATGATGGAAGTATTTATGACCTTGACACTAGGCACTTGGTAAGCAGCACTCGCTTCATTTTTAATTATTCAATGGCCGCAATGCAATTTAACAATGTTGAATATATTGATGCTGCTAAGCACGGAATTGATTATTTAAGGGAGCACCATCTCAATAAAGATACGGGTGGCTATGCCTGGATGATGAACGGCAAAGAAGTGATAGACTCAACAAATTATTGCTACGGCTTGGCATTTGTATTGCTTGCCTACTCAACTGCCTATAAGGCTGGAATTAAAGAGGCCAAGAATTATATTGAAGAGACTTTTGATTTAATGGAAAAGTATTTTTGGTCTAAAGAGCATGAGCTTTACTCTGATGAAATTAACTCGGATTGGTCGATAGTTACTAACTATCGTGGACAAAATGCCAATATGCACACCTGTGAGGCTCTTATTCAGGCATTTGAATCTACAAATGAACAGAAGTATCTAGATCGCGCACTCCTTATAGCAAAAAACATCTGCATTAGGCAGGCAGGCTTGGCTGATGGATTAATATGGGAGCATTATGATATTAATTGGCAAATTGACTGGTCATACAACAAAGACACTCCGGATGATTTATTTCGTCCATGGGGGTTTCAAGTTGGCCATCTAACTGAGTGGGCAAAGTTACTAATTATCCTTGAAAGACATGCGGATGAAGATTGGCTCGTATCAAGAGCTCAAGAATTGTTTGATGATGCTATTGAAATGGGCTGGGATGAAAAGTCGGAAGGACTTGTTTACGGTTTTGCACCTAATGGCGATGTTTGTGATAATGATAAGTATTTTTGGGTACAGGCGGAATCTCTTGCTGCGGCAGCAGTATTAGCTAATCGAACAGGCGATGACTACTATTGGGAATGGTATGAGCGTATATGGGAATTTAGTTGGAAGCATATGGTTGATCATGAATATGGGGCTTGGTTTAGAATTTTAGACTCAAAAAATAAGAAATACGACAACCTTAAAAGTCCTGCAGGTAAGGTTGATTATCATACTATGGGTGCCTGCTATGAGGTCTTAAATCTGGATTAGTTTAAAACCAACTGCAATGGCAGCTTAATGCTTAGACGTGTTCCTTGAGAGTCTGATGTTATATCAAGTTCGCCATCATGCAATTCAATAATAGTTTTAGTAATTGATAACCCTAACCCGCTCCCTTCTTTGTTAGATTCCGAGCCATGAAAAAATCTAATAAAAACATTTTCAATTAACTCAGGTTTAATGCCTTCACCATAATCTTTGATTTGTAAATGGGCGCAACCATCTCCCAACTTTAGACCAACATCAATAAAACCACCATCTGGACAGCCATATAGTAAAGCATTATCTATTAGGTTATCAATTGCTTCACCAAGGTATGTTTCACTCCCTAAAAGATTAATATTAGTCTCCTTACACTCAAGTGAAAGAGACACTTTTTGATTATCTGCTCGTAAGGCAAATTTTGTTAATACTTCTTGAGTTAGCTTTACCATATCTAATACGATAAATTCAGATTTGATGTTACTTTGAGAAACATGTTCCATTGATAGGATTTGCTGCGTTAGTCTTGAAGTTTTTTCTGCCGCCTTTGCTACATCCTTAACTCTAATTTGCATACTCTCAAATGACTTAGATCTAGAAGCCGCTTCAGCTTGGCTTTGAATCGCAGCTATTGGATTTCGTAATTGATGAGCAGCATTAGCGATAAAATTATCTTTCTCAATAAAAGCCGAACTTAATTGTTTAAATAAGTTATTCATAGAGATAACAAGACTTGAAACCTCTTGTGGTACTTCTCTTTTTATTTTTCTAAGATCATTTGGAGATCTTTTTCTTAT
>CAJXOB010000010.1 GCA_913057955.1 uncultured Gammaproteobacteria bacterium
TCATATGTGTATAAGAAACAGATACCTTTCATAAAGCTCATCCATGCGCTTTAATTCAACATCATTTGTGGCTACTAGCAATTTGCCGCACTGATGGAATGGAATTTGATGAAGTGAGCAGAATTTGATTGTTTCTTTTAACCCTTCTCTGCAAAATTCAGCCTTCAAGCTGCCAGGTTCATAATAAACTCCTGCATGAATTACGCCGCTATTATGACCCGTTTGGTGACTAGCAAACGATTTTTCTTTTTCAACTAATAGGACTTGTTTTTTTGGGTGCTTTGTAATGAGAGATAAGGCTGTTGATGCGCCAACAATTCCACCACCCACAACAATATAGTCATAGATTTTTTCATCCATCATTTTGCACACTTTTAACAAGTGAATTATTAATTGTTATCGCCAGTATTTTCAACAAATACACCTCTTTGGCGAAGAAGTTCGCGATGTAACCCTTTATTGGCTATAAATTTGTCTCTTCCATGGAGCCAAAAATAGTTATTAATAATAAGCATACTGCCTTCATTAAGCGTTATATTGTATGTCTTTGACTCACCCTCTAGAGACTCACCAAGTTCATAGAGGTATAGGCCTTGATCCATGTTTAAAGGCTCTACAAACTGATCAATATAAGACATTATTGGTTTTCCATCTTCCATCTCTTCTAAAAAAATAGGGTGGAATGTTTTGTAGCCAACATTCTTACTAGAAGGAGACCCCCAGCGAAGACTTTCTTTTGCTAGCGGGTGTTGATAAAATTTTTGTAAATCCTGCCATTCATCTACATGAAGAAGAAGTGAGCCACCCCCTTCAACATTGGACTCGATAATTTTTTGCATGATTACCCAATCCGTTTTTTCTTGGACATAGGTGCCATCATTATGAAGCTCCATCCTTCGGTGCGCTTGACGAAGGTAGCTGTCACTATCATCTTCATTTTTAACGCTAAATCTGGCATAGAACTTGCCTGACATTGAGTCAAGATTTGGAAGGCCTATTAAATGTGAAATGGCTGTTGACAAAAGAATATTGAAGTCAATAGACTCAATACTTTTAGAATCTTTTTTCGCGATACTTTCACATTGAAGTAATATAGCCCCTGTTGTGCGCTTTCTTAATATTTCTAACAAGTAATTCCCAAGCGTATTTTCAGTTAACTTATTAAGACAATCAGCAATATAAAAACGCAGAAAGGGCTTGTATTCAATAGCTTGAACTTTATGCAGCTTTATTTTTTTACTGAACTTTGATAAGGTGTCTCCAGATAAAGTAACAACAATTAGCCTTGGCTTGGCGGGATGTGGCTCAGCATTAAATCCTATGCATTGACTATTTAATAGGGTCATAATCTTATTGCAGTAAATTGAAGTGGGCGAGAAAATTTTGTAGGAATACTGTGTTCATTTTCAAATAGAATTGGTGCAAGCGCTTTAAGCATGTCCTCGTAGACATCCCTTTTAAAATTAATGACTTCTTCGACGGGTCTCCAATAGTCAACCCACTTCCAGTCATCAAATTCAATGTCATGATGCAGATCAAGTGAAATTTCATCATCACTTGAGTCGAGTTTTAACAAAAACCAGACTTGTTTTTGTCCAATACAAGTGGGCTTTTGGCTTCGCCGAATATGTTCTAAAGGCAAATCATAACGAAGCCATTTAGGCGTCTTAGCAAGAAGCGTTACATGTCCTGGATTTAGACCAATTTCCTCCTCAAGCTCCCTGTAAAGAGCGTCTAACTCAGTTTCATCTTTATCAATTCCACCCTGAGGAAGTTGCCATGCATTTTGTTTAAAGCGCTTTGCTAGAAGTATTTGCTTTTTTTCATTAGTAATTACAATGCCAACATTTGCGCGATATCCATCGCTATCTATCACTAGTCATCGCCAGAAAACACACCTAATAGGTGTAGAAGGCTCAAGAATAGGTTGTAAATAGAGATGTATAAAGTAACCGTTGCCATGATGTAGTTGGTTTCTCCACCATGAATAATGTTGCTTGTTTCATACAATATAAGACCACTCATTAATAAAATGAATGCAGATGAAACTGCCAAAGACAAAGCGGGCATCTGGAAAAAGTAGGCCGCTATACCTGCTAAAAATGCAACAACAATTCCAGCCGTTAGGAATCCAGACATAAAGCTAAAGTCCTTTTGAGATGTAATGGCATAAACAGAAAGCGATAAAAAGATAACTGCCGTTCCTGTCATTGCCATTCCAACTAGCTCCGCTCCATTTGAGAAGGAAGTTGTGTAAGCTCCAACGATTGGCCCAAGAGTTAGCCCCATAAAGCCAGTTAGTGCAAAGACTGCTAAGATTCCAAAAGCTGAGTTTCTAAGTCTTGTCACTAAAAATAAGAGGCCAAAATAGCCACCTAGTGTTATTAAAAGACCAAAGTAAGGTAGCCTAAGGTACATTGATAAATATGCCATTAAGCCGCTAAAAAGAAGTGTTGCGGATAGAAGTTGATAAGTATTTCTTAGTGTTCGGTTGATTACAATCGAGCTTGAATTTGTTTGAACATTTGTAGGCATAATAAAATAGTGAAGTAAAAGTGTAAAATATAGTCAATTTTGATCGAAAACACAAGGTTTTCATGAAACTTATTTTAGGGCTAGGTATTACAGGTCTCTCAGTAGCTCGTTTTTTCTATAAAAATGATATCTCATTTCGCATTGCAGATTCTCGTCAAAACCCACCTATGCTGGATATAGCAGGGAAAGAGGGCTTACTTGCAGATAGCTACTTTGGTGAATGGAGTAAGCCACTTTTAGAGGGTGTTACAGAAATAATAATTAGTCCTGGAATCGCAGAAGCTGAGACAATTGTTGACTGGTCTAGGCAACAAAGTATTTCTATTATTAGTGATATTGAGTTATTTGGACGTTTTTCAAAGGCACCAATTATTGGAATTACGGGCTCTAATGGAAAGTCAACCGTAACTCAATTATTAGGCGAGATGGCACTTGCTGATGGGAAAAATACTGTTATTTGCGGCAATATCGGCAACCCTGTAATGGATGGTTTAATTGATCATGCGGAACTCTATATTGTTGAGTTATCAAGCTATCAATTGGATTATACGAATAATATTGACCTTCTTGCTGGTGTTATTACAAACATATCACCTGATCACCTTGATAGGTATTCAAGTTATGATGATTATATTTCCTCTAAATTATCAATTTATAATTATTGCAAGTATAAGGTTGTTAACTTAAAAGAGGCTCTAGTGAGTGAAGTTGAGGGAGATAATTTTTATTCAGTTGATGGCTACGATGAAATATGTGATTTTAGTGCCAAGAAAATTGGCGGCCTGTATGAAGTCTTTCATCAAGGCAATTCTGTAATTATTAGTAATGACCTAATGGTCATTGGGAAGCACAATATAGAAAATCTATTGGCCGCTCTAACTCTAGGTTATCGATTTGGATTATCTATAAAAGCTATGACCCAGGCTGCAATTGATTTCAAGGGCTTAGAGCATCGATTGGAATTTGTTTCAACAAGAAACAATGTAGATTACTACAATGACTCAAAATCAACCAATGCGATCTCTACAAAAACTGCCATTAATGCTCTTTTCGAAAAATATAATAACGTGACATTAATTGCTGGTGGAATATCAAAAAAAGAGGATTATTCAGAGCTTTTCCGATTAATAAATGAAAAAGTTAGTGCAGTTGTTTTGATTGGTGAGTGCAGAAATGATTTTTCAAAGCAAATTACAGTTCCTAATGTAGAAATTGCCGAGTCAATGGAAAAAGCAGTGTTAATGGCTACTTCTATAGCACAAGGGGGCGCAGTATTGCTTTCGCCTGGCTGCGCAAGTTTTGATATGTTTGTTGATTTTAATGATCGAGGGGAGACTTTTAAGCGTCACGTTCTTGAAGGAATTTAAGTACTTTTTCAATCTCTATTTGTTTTAATTTAAGAGCTTTATCTTCATCTCTTAGCCATGTGCATTGACGTTTACATAATTGCCTAGTCGCGATGATTGCTTTTTCAATCATTTCTTTTTTGCTATAACTTCCTTCAAAATAATTCCATGCTTGCCTATAACCTACACACCTCATAGAGGCTAAATCTAAATTTAGTTTCGTATTATTTCTAAGTGCTTCGACCTCATCAAGAAACCCATCTTTAATCATTTGTATAAAACGCTGCTCAATTCTTTTATGAAGTTCAGCTCTTTCAGGCATAAGAACAATCTTTTTAATTTTAAGATCGAGTTTATGCTGATTTTTTTTACCTTGAAGCTTGCTTAAGGTTTCTCCAGAAAGGTGAAAAACCTCAAGCGCCCTGGTAATTCTTTGTGAGTCATTCGAGTGAATGCGTGCAGCAGATTTAGGATCAATTTCTACTAATTTTGAATGAAGTTTCGCACTGCCTTCAATTTTTAAAAGGTTGTTAAAATGCTTTCGAGATTCATCAGTAGATGCTGGAAGTTTAGATAAACCATGCTCTAAAGCGTTAAAGTAAAATGAAGTTCCTCCAACTAGAATAGGTAATTTACCTTCTGCTAAAGCTGACTTAATATGTTTTTTTGCCAGCGAGATAAATTCAGTGACAGAAAAACTGTCTTCAGGTTCGCAAATATCAACTAATTCATGAGGGTGCGCCTCAAGAGTACCTTTTCCTGGTTTTGCAGTCCCAATATCCATACCTCGATATATTAAAGCTGAGTCAACGCTTATTAACTTTGAATCAATGTGCTTGCTAATTTCTATAGCTAATTCAGTCTTTCCAGAGGCAGTTGGACCCATCAAAAAAACTACAAAATTTATTGGCTCAATTGCCATAGCAATACTAAGTTTATATCTGTAAGACCTACATTATAATGTCAGCTTTATATTTTTTATCTCCAAAAACTATGTTTACGGTTTTAAATCAAGTTAGTGGCAAATCATTTCAGTGCGGGAGTGAAGAGTCTGTATTAAACGGAGCCCTATCTAACGGCTTTAATTTCCCATACGGCTGTCAAAATGGTTTTTGTGGACAGTGTAAAGCAGTTGTTCTTAATGGTGAAATTGAATACGATGGTGAAGTTCCATCAGTGCTAAGTAGTGAGGATATTGAGTCAAATATGGCGTTACTTTGCCAATGCAAACCTAAGAGTGATTTATACATCGCAGTTGATGAGCTTGACTCTCTAGCAAATATTGAGGTTCGCAGTATGCCTTGTCGAGTAGAGCAAATTAATCATTTGAATCATGACGTAATCCAGCTAGTATTAAAGATACCTGGCGCTCAATCTCTGCAATATTTAGCAGGTCAATACCTCGACTTAGAGCATTCAGACTTTGAGCCAAGATCTTATTCTATAGCCAATGCCCCAACCAATTCAAATTTAATTGAGCTTCATATTCGATTAGTCGATGATGGAAAACTGACTAACTTTATCTTTAATATGCTAACCGTTAAAACAATATTAAGAATTGAAGGCCCTAAAGGAAGCTTCTTTCATAGAGAGGACAGCGAATGCCCAATTATATTTATTGCTGGAGGCACTGGGTTTGGCCCAGTCAAAGCAATAATAGAGCACCTAATCAATATTGGCTCTACCAGGGTGGTTTATTTATACTGGGGCGTAAGAAGCGAGGTTGATTTGTACTCAAACCTTCCATCTGAATGGAGTGAAAAGTATCCCAACATCTCTTTTGTTCCAGTATTATCAGAGGCAAGTGAGTCTTGGAATGGCAACAAAGGCTATGTTCATGACTCGGTCGTTAAGGATTTTGAAGACTTAGCAGATTTTGAGGTATACGCTTGTGGGCCGCCAGTAATGGTTAATGCCGCAGTCAAGAGTTGCCTTGAACATAAACTAGTTAAAGAGAATTTCTTTTCTGACTCTTTTGAATACGCAAATGTGAGTAATGACGATGTCTAATATGCAAAGCCACTTAAAAAGCCAACTTGACTTAGCTCTGAGTCCAGAACATTGCGAAGTTAGTAATGAGTCTAGTCAACATTCAGGGCCAGCTTCAGAGTCTCACTTTAAAATTGTAGTCGTAAGTTCATCTTTTGATGAAATGAAACTTATTGACCGCCATCGATTTATTAATAAGCTTTTTACTGAAGAGTTGCAGCATATTCATGCCTTGGCAATGCATACCTACACTCCTCAAGAGTGGCAAAAACGTCAGATTGCACCTAATTCACCCGAATGCTCAAGTAAGAAATAAAAGTGAGATCTGCTCTTTTATTAATCTTTTTGATTCTTTCTGGCTGTCAATCGGTCATTGATCAAAATCAAACTTTAACCAGCCTAAAGAGTAACTCAGTCAATACTATTCAATACTCTCAAGAGGGCAATTTATGGCAAGTTATTGCCAATCGTCAGGATATCAAAAGTGTTTCTAATTCGAGGGTTCAAAATCGTATTGACTGGATAAGCAATCATCCAGAGTATCTATCTTCAATTTCAAAAAGAGCAGAGCCCTTTCTTTATCTTGTTGTCTCTGAACTAGAAAGGCAGGATATTCCAATTGAAATTGCTTTGTTGCCTATTGTAGAATCTGATTACTATCCATTTTCATATTCCCATGGAACAGCGGCAGGTTTATGGCAATTTATACCTTCAACTGGAAGGCTCTATGGCCTAGAAGAAGATTGGTGGCATGCCGATAGAAGAGATGTGCTCGCTTCAACTCAAGCAGCAGCAAGTTATTTAAAAGATCTAAATCGAATGTTTAATGGAGATTGGCTTCTGTCAATTGCTGCTTATAATGCAGGTCCAGGAAGAGTTCAAAAAGCCATTGATGCAAATATTAAGTTAGGGAAAAAGACAGATTTTTGGAGCCTAGATTTGCCAAAAGAAACTGAAAAATATGTCCCTAAACTTCTTGCTCTAAGTCAAGTAATCAAAAATCCATCTCTCTATAATCAAAAACTACTTAAGATTGACAATAAGGCTTTTCTAAAGGCAATTGAGCTAGATTCACAATTTGATTTAGCACTTATTTCTCAGTGGACTGGGCTAAGCATTGAGCAGATTTATAACTATAATCCTGGATTGAAGCGATGGGCAACTCCTGAGTCGCTCCCATACACAATTCTACTGCCTGAAGAAGTTATTTATAGCTTTAATAATAATTTATCTAAGCAAGGGCAAAGACCAAAAATTAGCTGGACTCGTTATAAAATTAAGGCAGGCGATAGTCTAAGCCATATTGCTCAAAGTTACAACACAACAATTGGCCAGATAAAGAGTGTTAATGAGCTCGATAATGACACCATAAGAATTGATAAGTATTTAATTGTTCCTTTGGCTCAACAAGGAGAAGACTACTATTCTTTGTCAGAAAATCAACGGGAAAAAAGTAGGCTAAATATTCAACAAAAATCAGAAAAAATTATTTATAAAGTTCTTGCTGGAGATAGTCTATGGAAGATTGCTACTAAATTTGATACAACTATCAATAATCTTGTAAGGTGGAATCAAATTATTCCAACTGACTCTTTGTCTATTGGAAAAGAATTAGTTATCTTAAGGGATAACAAAAATACGACAGAGTTAGCTAAAATAACAAATACTGGAATGGACATTGACAGAAATATTTTTTACACGGTAAAAGAGGGTGATAACCTTTCAAAGATTGCTCAAAAATACAATGTTAAAGTTTTAGATATTAGAGCTTGGAACGATTTAAGTGAAGGATATATTTTGCAACCAGGTGACAAATTAACCATTACAATTAATATAGTCAATTCGAATTTATCATGAAAACAATACCAATACAAAAAACTATTTTAGCTACTTTAGCATTTGCTTTTTCTAATTGGAAGAAGTTACTTGAGGCCAGTATTTTTCCATTACTTCTAGCCCTTCCTTTCTTGCCAGAGCTAATGGATTTGTTATCTATGGTAAGAACTGGAAGTGAAATTCCAGATAATATTAACTTCCATGTAACTTATTTTTTAATGTTTATTTATGCCTCAATGGCAATGTTAATAAATGTGTATAGACTTGTTATTCTGGGGAATAATTCTATAAATCGATTAGGCTTTGTATTGCCTAGCCTAAGGTTTGGTCGCTTTTTTCTTTTGGCGATTCTTTTAGGTATTGGCCAAGCAATAACACTTGCTTCAATTTATTTGTTACCGTTTTTTCTTTTACTTGTTCCATTGACGCTTAATTTAGTATCAATAGCAAATGATGTGCCCTATAAGAGAATAGAAGTGACATGGCAAGCTCGCTTGAATATTTTTTTGATCAATTTTATTGGCCCATTCATTTTAATTTCTTTGATAGGGCTAATAGAAAATGACTATCTGGATTCTTTCTTTAGTTTCATCTCAATCTACTGGACTTCAATTAGTATAGCGTTGTGTTACAAAGTCATAATGGCGAATAGCTCAAAGCAAACCCATTAGGGTATCTCATATCAAAAATACCCCTAGTTTTAATTTTTGGATACTTTTTTAGTTTATCAAAAGATTTGACAAACAACTCTAGGCGTTCATTTTGCTTTTGGTATCCTAAGATCACCTTTATATTATTATCTAGGGTTAATTCATCAATAGAAGTTCTTTCAAAAAGAGAAATTTGAACTGGCTCTAAGATTGACTGGTAGATAGTAAAGTCAAAATAAAATTGTTTGATCTCTTTTTCAGATACTTTTCCAATAGGTTTTTCTGAGTTAATTGTTAAGTTTGGTTTAAATAATATACCTCTAGAAGATATATAGCCTTCAGTTCCAAAGCGCATAGCAATATCATGCTTTTCTAATTTAATTCGAATTCTATTCCAAAATATTCTTTCAACCTCTACATTTGAAATCCAAGGATTCTCACCTAGCTTATTTTTAATTTGAGAGAGATTAAGGAAGTATTTATTCTTAAGAAGGGGCTTAATTAATTCATTGTACTCATAAGCTTGAGTTTGTAATTCTCCTTTAATTTCCCAAGAAACATTTGGCTTAAGTAGTGTTGAATTTTCAATAAAATATATTAAGAAGACAATTAAAAGCGCCAAAACAAGATAGAAAACTGATTTAAATATTTTATTTAAAAAATATTTAAATGGTTTTTTTTGTTTTTTTACGAGGTTTTTTCTTTCTCTAGTCATTAAGGATTTTGATTACTAATTCTTCAAAACTTATATTAGAGGCTTTAGCTGCAATTGGAACAAGTGAGTGAGATGTCATACCCGGAACAGTATTTACTTCTAATAAGTATGGCATCATATTTTTATCAAGAATAAAATCAACCCGACCCCAGCCAGATGCCCCAGTTAAATTAAAAGCTTTTAACGCAATCATTTGAATATTTTTTTCTTGCTCTATAGTTAAACCTGATGGACAAAGGTATTCAGTTTTATTACTAAAATATTTTGAGTGATAGTCATAAATATCATGGTCTGAAATAATTTTTATGCTTGGGAGTGTTTTGTTATTTAATATTGCAACAGTATATTCGTCACCTTCAACCCATTGTTCTATTAATGCCTCGTCGTTATAATGCCATGCTGCTTTAAGTGCATCTTCAAGTTCATTTTGACTTTTAACTTTTGTAATACCAATACTAGAGCCTTCCAAAGTTGGCTTAACAGCCCATGGAAGAGGAAAATCTATTGAGTCTAAATTCTGTCCTTTTACAGCAACGATTGATGGAGACAGGGGGAGGCTATGCTTACTCCATAAATCTTTAGTTGCGGCTTTATTCATGCATAGATTCGATGCTAGAGCACTCGAACCTGTAAATGGAATCCCTTTTTTTATAAGTTGAGATTGAATGTAACCATCTTCCCCACCTCTTCCATGCAAGACTATAAATGCTTTATCAAATTCTTTTTCCCAAAGAGTTTCAAGGTTTTCACGATTAAGATCAAACGAGAAACAATCTACATTGCTTTTAAGTAGAGCTTCATAAACAGCATTGCCACTTAGTAGTGATATCTCTCTTTCGGCTGAGAAGCCACCCATTAATACAGCAATCATATGATAATTATTTCAGTTTCAAGTTCAATATTATGCTTATTCTTTATTACACTTTGAATATGATTAATTAAATTTTCAATATCTAAAGCGCTTGCGTTGTTCTGGTTAATAATATAGTTTGCATGCATCTCTGAAACGCAAGCTCCCCCAATACAAAAACCTTTAAGGCCACTTGATTCAATTAATTTAGCTGCATAATGATTTTTGGGATTTTTAAAAACACTTCCACAACTTGCTAAACCGATTGGTTGTGTTGAGTTTCTTTTATGAAGTAAGTCCTGAACATTGTCACTCGGCTGTTTTAAATTAAAGTCAAAAATAGCACTAATAAAAACTTCGTCACTAAATTTATGAAGAGTAGATCGATAAGCAATTTCATAGTCATTGGGAAACCTTTCTTGAATCTTTCCAGATAAAGTTATGGTTTTGACTGAATGAACATATTGCCATATCTCAGATCCAAATGCACCTGCATTCATAGCAAGTGCTCCACCTACACTTCCAGGGATAGCACTAAGAAATTCAGCGCCAAACTTTAAATTTTTTTGAGAAAATCTTGATAATTTTGCGAGAGGGGTCCCGGCACCTGACTCGATTAATCCATTTAAAATAGTAAGGTCTTTGAGATTTTTTGTGTTGATTGTGACGCCATGAAATCCACTGTCACGAATTAATAAGTTACTTCCAAGACCAACCATTAATACTGGCTTTGTATTAGTTTTTAAAAAATTAGAGAGCTCACTTACATCCTCAGGCTTAAGAAATTCAGTAGATATGCCACCTGATCTTAAAGAGCAGTGTTTTGACATTGGTTCATTAAACTTGAGCATTTTTTTATTCTTGAAAATGATCTTTTAACTGGTGTGGGATTTTATTTACATCTCCAGCACCAAGAGTAAGAATTACATCATTTTTAGTAACTATATTTGGAATTATTTCAATGATTTCGGCAATATCTTTAACTACGATTGGGTCGATTGTGCTTCTTCTTCTTATGGAATCAGCAAGTGTCGATGAACTAATTGTGTTAATTGGTGATTCATTGGCTGGATATATATTTAGTAAAACTAACGTATCAACTTTAGAGAGGCAGCTTACAAAATCATTGAACAAGTCCCTAGTTCGTGAATATCTATGAGGCTGAAAAATAACCATAAGCCTTTTGTCTGGATAAGTATTCCTTAAAGTGCTAACAACCTCAGTGATTTCATTAGGGTGATGCCCATAATCATCAAAGAGTGGAACGAGATGAGTGTTTACAATTAAATTTTGATGGTAATCAAGTCTTCTAGATACGCCACTAAAATGTGACAATGCTTTTTGTATTACCTTAAGTTCTATGTCAAGTTCAATTGCAACACTAATTGCAGCAAGAGAATTTAAGATGTTGTGTCTTCCCATTAAATTGAGTGAAACAGGGAATTTTTTTTGATATTTTTTGCAAGTAACATCAAATGACATTTTCATCTCACTTTGTTTCACGTTTGTTGCTTTGACATCAGCATCATCACTGAAACCATAACTCAAAACAGGCCTATGAATTTTTTTAAGAATATCTTTGACTCCATTGTCGTCAATACAGGCGACACAAACTCCATAGAAGGGTAAATTTGATGTAAAGCTTACAAAGGCATCAATAAGGTTGTCATAGTTATGATTATAAGTGCTCATGTGATCTTCATCAATATTTGTGATAACACTCAACATTGGCTGAAGATGAAGAAAAGATGCGTCACTTTCATCTGCTTCAGCAATTAAGTAATCACTTTTTCCCAGTTTAGCATTCATACCAGTTGCATTTATAATGCCACCAATAATGTAAGTTGGATCAAGCTTTGCTTCACTCATTATGTGAACGATCAGACTAGTTGTCGTTGTTTTGCCATGAGTCCCAGAGATAGCTATTCCAAAGCGAAAGCGCATAAGCTCTCCTAACATTTCAGCCCTTGGGACAATTAGTAATTTTTGCTGCCTAGCTTCCTGGAGTTCGGGGTTATTTTTATTGATTGCTGACGATACAACTACCGCCTGTTTGCCTCGAACATTTTCTGCTTTTTGCGTGTAACTGATACTACAACCTATTTTCTCAAGTTTTTCTGTCGCTTGGTTAGACTGAATATCTGATCCGGATATTTCGTAACCTAAGTTAGCAAGCACCTCTGCAATTCCGCTCATTCCTGAGCCGCCTATACCTATGAAATGTATTTTTTTAATTTTTGAGCGCGTGGGGTTGTCTATTAGAGTCATGATTTACTAACCGTTATGATGGTAATTGCTTGGATTCCTTCGCCTTTTCCAAAGGCAGTCAGTCCTTCACCTGAAGTTGCAGTTATACCTACATCAGCAATATTTATTTTGCAGATACCTGAAATTTTTTGTTTCATAAGTTCAATTTGTGGGGATATTTTTGGTTTCAAGCATTCAATAGAGATTGCTATATGGTTTATTTTCCATTCCTGTAAATCGTTGAGAGCGATTTGCAGATATTTACTGCTATCTTTTACACCTTGCTGCGAAAGTTCATCGGCAACTGAACCTAAAATATTTTTACCTGTAACGCTTGAAATAGCATTTGTAATTGAATGAAAGATGACATCAGCGTCACTATTTCCTTTTAAACCTAAAGAGTGATCGAAATTGACGCCTGCTAGAATCAAAGGTTTTCCTGGTTTTATTTCAAATGCATGAGAGTCTTGCCCTATGCCAGTTTTTATAGTCATAATTTATTGTAGGTAGTGGTTTGCTAACTCAAGGTCATCAATTTGTGTAATTTTAATATTACTTGAAGAACCAATAACAATTTTAATTGAATAACCTAGGTTTTCTATTGCTTCAGACTCATCCGTAATATGATTACCAAGTTTTAATGCGTTATCAAGCGCATCTTTTAAAATTCCAAATCTAAACATTTGAGGAGTTTGAGCCTTGTACAGTTTTTTTCGGTCAATTGTTGAGACTTCGCCATCGTTAGAAACTTGTTTAATTGTATCCACAACACTGGTAACTAGAATTCCCCCAGTTTGATGATTTGAAACCTCATTAATTAACACCTCAATATCAGTTTTTTTGACGCAAGGTCGAACTGAGTCATGCACTAAAACCCAATCATTAGGCTTAGCAACTGAACTTAATGAATTTAACGCATTTAGGACTGAATTAAATCTTTCTTTTCCACCCTTAGCTGTTGCTAGCATTTTTGAGTGGTTGAAATAGATTGAAGATTTAAATAATGTGTCTTTTTCCGAGAGCGAAACTACAAAGCCTTTAATTTCATCAACTTCTAATAGAGTTTTAAGGCATTGGTCAATTATAGTTAAATCATTTCCAAGCTTTAAGTATTGTTTTGGAATTTCAGATTTCATTCTTTTTCCAATGCCACTAGCTGGTATCACTAGGTAATAATTGTCTACATTCATAAAGCAGACTCGCTATTTTCAGCTAAATTATCTGTCTCAATAATTTTGTTTATTTTAAAAAAAAACTCACCTTCCTTAATTAAGCCATATTTAAATCTAGCTTGAGATTCAATTAAGCTAGAGTCTTTTTTTATGAAATTGCTTATTTGACTTTGAAGAAGAACATTTTGATTTATTAAATCATTACTAACCAATTTAATATCACTAATTTCTTTTTGTTTATTTAAGACAATAGTTGGGAAGTTATTAGTAAAAATATTCTGCTTTATTAAGGAAAATAAAATTACAATTAGAACTAGAGTAAGTTTGTTTTTATTAACAAACCCAATTAGCCCAGTATAAGATCTATTGCTCATTTATTTATGAATTGAAGTAAGGTAAGTTCTTGAATAGTAGTCATGTATTGGAAGTTTATATTTGTTAAAAAACTGAAATATAAAACCAACTCCTGCTAGTGACGTTATTGCCAATATTAATCTAATAAGGGATTGTTTGTAAGTAATATTCTCACCATCTTGTTGGGAGATTTCAAACTTCCATGCCCTCATTCCTAAAGTTTGCTTTCCTTTGACCCATGATATCGAGAAATAAGAGTAAATGACTGGAAGCGTTAAAAGGTAGAAGAAAAGGCTATTAGTGATTGGCTCTTTTTGGTTTATAAGAATTACCACTCCTGCAATAAAAAATACAAATGAGAACACAAGTAATAAATCATAAACAATTGAGCCTAATCGACGTAAAAATGAGACATTAGATTGCATAATTCAATTTACAATGGTATATATTTTTCACTAATTATCCTCTTTCTTTGTAACTTTTGAAATGACTTTACCATCATGAAATTTAGTGACAATTAGGTCTCCAGGATTAATTTTTTTGAATGAGACTATAACTTTTTCTTTTTCATCATGAGTAATTGTATAGCCTCTTGAAAGAGTATTAAGAGGAGAAAGAAGATTAAGTAGACTTGCTTTGTTACTTAATTGATTTTTTTGGAATTTAATAAAATAATCTGAGTAATTTCTTAATCGAGTAATTTGTTGATTTAGGTTAGTTTTGTTTATATCAATTAGGCTATTTGAAATTTTAAATAACCGCGCCTCATAGTCATCAAGTTTTTGGGCATTAAGAAGTAGTTGTTGACTTGGATTAATAATTTTGAGCTGAAGCATATTTAGAGATGCATACTGCTTATCCAAGGATTGATTAATTAAATCTTGCAAGTTCTTTCTAAATTTTGATGCTTTATAGATTAAAACATTACGATCAGGTGTCGCAGATACAGCAGCAGCCGATGGAGTTGGAGCCCTTACATCTGAAACAAAATCAGCGATCGTTGTGTCAGTTTCATGGCCTATTGAGCTAATTATCGGCGTTGAGCAATTAAATATTGCTCTAGCTAGGTCTTCCTCGTTGAATGCCCACAGGTCTTCTAGTGAACCGCCACCTCTTGCTAAGATCAGAACGTCACAATTTTTTTGACTATCGGCAGCTTGAAGCGCTTTGATTATCTTTTTATGAGCATTTTCACCTTGAACAACTGTATCGTAAAGTAGAATTTTTGCAAAAGGGTATCTTGATTTTAAAACTTTAATTATGTCCCTAATAACTGAGCCATTTGATGAAGAGATGACGCCAATTTTTTGAGGATATAAGGGCAAGTCTTTTTTATTCTCTGATTCAAATAACCCTTCAATTCTCAACTTATTTTTTAGTTGGTCAAACGCAAGCTGGAGGTTTCCAATTCCTGCAGGCTCCATTTGTTGAACTATTAGTTGAAAATCTCCCCTTTGCTCATAAAGTGTTGGCGCTCCTCTAATAATTACAGACATTCCATTTTCAGGATTAAATTGTATTTTTCGCTGATTCAGCCTAAAAAAAGCACATCTGATTTGTCCGTTGGCATCTTTTAATGAAAAATACCAGTGCCCAGAAGACGGTTTAGATAAATTAGAGATTTCACCTTGAATAAAACAATGCGGTACATTTTTTTCAATTGAACTCCGACATAATTTTAAGAAGTTAGTTACTGTGTATATTTCATCTATATTAAACATTTGCTCTGAGGTGAGCAAACACCGCCCCTGTTCCACCCATATCTTGAGGGCAAGAGCAGAATGCAAGTACCTCTGGATGTTGCTTAAGATAATAAACTACTTGGGATTTGATAATTGATAGTCCATTATCTGAATGATAACCCTTGCCATGAATGATATGAATAAAACGCTCATTTGAGTGAAAATGAATGAATTTAGATAGTGATTGGCAGGCTTCCTCTATCTTATGACCGTGTAAATCAATAGATGGAGTGGAGCCTATGTTGCCTTGCTTCATTTTTTTAAGAATTTTTGGTGATAACCCAGATTTTGAATGAATTACAGCTTCGGATCCGGATATATTGGGTTCATACAAAAAACTATATTTTTGAAATGGCGTGTTTGTCCTTCTTTTCGAGGCATCAATACTTTGAACAGCATCTTTATCGATAGGCTTTTGGTGCTCCACAGTAGATCGAAATAATGATTTGTCGTTTTCATCAACCATATTAGTAAAAAAATTTGAACATAAAAAAACCCTCAACAGAGGGTTTTAATTATAGCAATGATTTTGCTGTCAATATATTAACCTGTAGCAAGCAAATCTTTATAGTGCTTTTATTTGAGCAATGATGCGGGATTTCTTTCTAGCTGCTTGATTTTTATGCATTAATCCTTTACTCACAGCCTGATCAACATTTTTTTGCATCTCAGTAAAGCCACTAGTTGCTTCCTTTTTATCTCCAGCATCAATAGCATAAGAAACCTTCTTAATAAAGGTGCGAACTTTTGCTCTAATTTGAGAGTTATGTTTGTTACGCTTTACTGCTTGTCTTGCGCGTTTTTTTGAACCTGCTGAATTGGCCATATTTTTTTAGTTATTGCTAAATTACGAAAACACGAATTATAGAGTCTCACCTTCATTTATGCAAGCATTTGTTTGCATTAGATTAATTTGCTAATGATTTAATACATTCAAGTGTTTTCTTCTTTCCGAGCAATAATTGCCATGAATTACCGCCTTCAGTTTTCCATAAAGATACAGCTCTTATCCCAGCAAGCAGTAAAGCTCTTATGTGGTTAGCAGTATGACGGTTAGAAAGGTAAATTTGCTCACCTCGAACCATAATTGTTGGATTAAGGCTTCCGAGCGTGTTTTTATAAAGCTCTGCAAGTCTAGCGATTGAATTACTATGATGAATGTCAAAAAACTCCTGTTTATTAATCACACTGATTTCATTTGAAATCTGATTTAATAGTTGAGGTTTTTTCATTAATTTTTTTTCTAAATTAATTAGAGCGGTTGCGTAAAGCATAACATTGTGCATATCTATTGTTTTTTTCTCAAGAATTAATTTGAGAGAGTCAAATCCTGTCTTTAGATCTTCAGGAGAGGTAAAAATTTCATCGATAGAGTCACTTTTACTAACAATGCTACTTAGGCTTGCTTTATTAGTATGATCGTCACACTTGCCAGTTAAAGCGAGCTGATGAACCAAAGCGGTAGATTGAAATATACTAGCTAGTGCAAGAGTTTGTTTGGTTGCCTTATTCATTAGATTTCGATTTAATAACGCTTCCACCTAGGCATATATCACCATCATAAAATACAACGGATTGTCCAGGTGTTATCGCTCTTTGCGAGTCAATAAAATTAACTTTGATAGTTTGATCAGCATTTAAGATTACTTCACATCTTTGTGAGGCTTGTCGGTATCTTATTTTAGCGCTACAGCTGAATGATGACTTGGGAGCGCTATCAACCCAATGGATGTCATCTGCAATAAGCGAATTGTGATAAAGCAGCGGATGGTCGCCCTGAACTGCAACAATTTTATTGGAATCTAAAATTTTATCTGCAACGAACCATGGTTCGGGTGAATTACTAAACCCTCCGCCAATTTCAAGCCCTTTGCGCTGACCTATTGTATAAAAAGGAAGTCCGTCATGGTGTTTTATAAAGGCACCATTCTGATCAATAATATCGCCTTTTTCTTTCGGTAAGAAAGTGGTTAAAAACTCTGAAAATGGTCTTTCGCCAATAAAACAAATACCTGTAGAGTCCTTCTTATCAGCATTAATAAAGTTATTATTTTTTGCAATTTCACGCACCTCTATCTTGTCAATTTCACCAAGCGGGAAAAGACTTTGAGATAGTTGCTTTTGGTTAAGTAAGTGAAGAAAATAGCTTTGGTCTTTATTGCCATCTAATCCAGCTTTAAGTAAATACTTACCATTTTCTTCTGCAATCCTGGCGTAGTGACCTGTTGCAATTTTTTTTGCACCAAGATCTTTTGCATAATCTAAAAAGGCTTTGAATTTAATTCTTTGATTGCATAGTACATCTGGATTTGGAGTCCTTCCTTTTTTGTGCTCAGATAAGAAGTGCTCAAATACATCTTCCCAGTATTCATGTGAAAAATTGACTGTATGAAGTTTGATTCCAAGTTGATCTGCAACTTGCTGGGCATCTGCAAGATCTTCAGATGCGCTACAGTATTCATCTTCATCATCTTCATCCCAGTTTTTCATGAACAACGCCTCTACTTCGAAACCTTTTTCAAGCAAAAGAAAGGCTGCAACGGACGAGTCAACTCCTCCTGAGAGGCCAACAATTATTTTTTTATCACTCGATTTCATTATGCATTGTCGTAAGCGCTTACAATTTTTTTAACTAGCTGGTGTCTGACTACATCTTGAGCATCAAAATTACAAAATGCAATATGTTCAATACCTTTAAGAATTTTGATTGCATCTGTAAGGCCTGATTGGCTAGGGTTCGGTAGGTCAATTTGAGTAACATCGCCTGTTATTACCATTTTTGAGCCAAACCCCATGCGCGTCAAAAACATTTTCATCTGGGGTATGGTTGTATTCTGCGCCTCGTCCAGGATGATATAAGATTCATTTAAAGTCCTTCCCCTCATGAATGCTAATGGGGCAACCTCAATCACGCGCTGTTCTATTAATTTGTTGACCTTTTCAAAGCCTATAAATTCATAGAGTGCGTCATAGATAGGTCGAAGGTATGGGTCAACCTTCTCACTAAGGTCGCCAGGAAGAAATCCTAGTTTTTCACCAGCTTCAACTGCTGGTCGAACCAAGACTATTCTCTTTACATCTGAGTTTTCAAGAGCTTCTACTGCCCTTGCAACTGCTAAATATGTTTTACCTGTCCCTGCAGGTCCAACTGCAAAAACAGCATCATTTTCTACAATTGCATTGACGTAATTTTGTTGATTAGCGCTTCTGATATGAATATGCTTTCGACTTGTTTTTATTGTGACTGATTTGATTTCTCCATTAGGATTATTCAGTGATTTTATGCAAAGGTCTATATCACCAAAGTCGATTGCTTTACTTTCGGATACAACAAGAAGGTCTTGCAATACTGAAACAGCTATGGCAGAGTTCTCACCTTTTATATTAAAGTCCGACCCTTTGTTAGAGATATCAACGCCAAGGTTGGCACCAATATTTTCAATGTTTTTGTCATAACTCCCACAAATATTTGCTAGTTGCTCTGAGCTTTGAATATTAAGAGTAAATTTCATGGCTTTTATTTTACTGAATTACTTTGAAAACAAATGTTAAGTTGCATGATTTGCTGCACTATTTGATTTATCATTTATCTTATGAAAATATTAAGCATATTTGTAAAGTTATCTATTTTAATCAGTATTCTGCTGCCATTAAATTCTTATGCAAGTGAAAGTGACTGTGTACTTCTTGTGTACCATCGTTTTTCAGATGATGAGCCTAAATCTACAAGCACTTCACCTGATCTATTTAAGCAACATTTAGAGTATTTAAAGGAGAATGAATACAAAGTACTTCCTTTGAAAAAAGTCATTAAAAATCTCAATGCTAAAGAAGATTTACCTGAGAAATGTGTTAGTTTGACTGCCGACGATGGTTTTTTGTCTTTCTATACTGAGGCTTTTCCATTACTTGTTAGATATCAATTTCCTATGTCTGTCTTTGTTTCAACGGAGTCTATTGATAAAAATTATGATTTAATGATGTCGTGGAACCAGTTGAAAAATATGACGCCGTTGGTTGACGTTTATAACCATAGCACTAAGCATCTTCATTTAGTGAATCAAGATGCTTTAACATTAGAAAATGAAATCTCTTTCGCGCAAGAGAGAATTGCAAAAGAGTTGGGTACTAACGACAAATTTTTTGCTTATCCTTATGGTGAATTTGACAATACTACCTACTCATATCTAGGTTCATTTGGATACACTGCATTTGGACAACAGTCTGGTGTTGCAAGCCAGTCAAGTGATTTTTTAAACCTTCCTAGATTTTCTATGTCGGGGCCATATGCAAAAATGGATAGTTTTTCACTTAAAGTTCAAACAGTGCACATGCCAATTAAAAACGATAGCCCTAAGTCTTTAATTATTTCGAATGATTACAAGCCCACATTAGATTTAGTTTTTTCAAGGCCACTAACGAGCTATGAAAAAAATAATTTCTCTTGTTTTGTTTCTGGACAAGATGTAGCAGATCTTCAATGGAACAGCCTTCAGTCAGTAAGTGTTCAATCAAAAGCACCACTTTTGATTGGAAGGAGTCGCTATAACTGTACTATGCCTTATAAAGATAAAGGCCGATATTATTGGTATTCTAAACTCTGGCTAAGGTTGTAGTTTTTAAATTAACTCTGCTTGAAGTGAGTTTCCTATTCCATCAGTGATTTTAACTGATACGATTTTTCCAATTAATTGTTCATTGCCAATAAAGTGAGCTGTCCTCATGTTTTCAGTCCTACCTGATAAAGTGTCTCCTTTTTTTGAGTTTCCTTCGACAAGGACCTTTTGAATACTTCCAATCATTGATTTAGAGATTGCTTCGGTATTTTTATTAAGTTTGTCTTGAATTACCACTAATCTTTGTTTTTTAGTTTCAGGACTTACATCGTCGTCAAAACTTGATGCTATTGTCCCTGGTCTTTTTGAGTAAATGAAACTAAATGATTTGTCAAAACCTATTTCTTCAATTAAATTAACTGTGTCATTAAAGTCTTTTTCAGTTTCACCAGGAAAGCCAATAATGAAATCTGAAGATATAGAAATACCAGGTCTAATTTTCTTCAAATTTCGAATCTTAGATTTATATTCAATAGCAGTATGTCCACGTTTCATAAGACCTAAAACTCTATCAGATCCACTCTGAACTGGCAGGTGAAGATGTGATACTAACTCTGGAACTTCAGCATAAGCCTGAATAAGCCTGTCACTAAACTCTACTGGATGAGAAGTTGTGTAGCGTATTCGCTCGATACCTGAAACTTGGGCAACAATCGCTATTAAAAGTGCTAAATCAGCAACTTCACCATCATCCATTACGCCCATAAAGGAGTTTACATTTTGACCAAGCAGATTAATTTCTTTAACACCTTGATTAGCCAAAATTTCCACTTCACGAATTACATCATTAAATGGTCTAGAGATTTCCTCACCTCTTGTATATGGAACGACACAAAAAGTACAGTATTTACTGCATCCTTCCATTATCGAAACAAATGCTGTTGCGCCATCACTATGAGGCTCAGGTAAGTGATCAAATTTTTCAATTTCTGGGAAAGAGATATCAATACTTATTTGATTTTCATTTAGGGCTTCATTTAGCATATTTGGAAGCCTATGAAGAGTTTGTGGGCCAAAAATCATATTAACATAGGGCGCTCTTTTAAGAATAAGGTCGCCTTCTTGAGAGGCAACACAACCACCAACACCAATGACTAAGTTTGGCTTCTTTTCTTTTAATTTTCTCCAACGACCCAGTTGATGAAATAATTTTTCCTCGGCCTTTTCACGAATTGAGCAAGTATTAACCAAAAGAACATCAGCCTCAGTAATGTCTTCAGTTAATTCGAGACCATGAGATTCTTTAAGGACATCACTCATTTTATTTGAGTCGTACTCATTCATTTGGCACCCAAAAGTGCGAACGTACAATTTAGAGATGCTCATTTAAGTCTTTTGAATATGCAAAGTCTGAGTGGGATAAGCAATCTCAGCTTTATGGTCTGCAATAATCTGAGCAATATCAAGCAGAAGCTTGCCTTTCATTTTCTTAAACTCACCTGCATCAGTAAGCGAGCTAAATGCCCAAATTACAAAATCAAGAGATGAGGCGTTGAATACATCAAAGTAAACTCTATAGGCTTGTTCGTGATCGATATGCTTGTTATTTTTCAATAATTCATGAACCTTCTCAATGATACTATCCATCTGCGCAATATCATCGTACCTTATTCCAATAACCTCATAAATCTGGCGATTAGTCATTCGAGAGGGGGTTTCAATCGGAATGGTTGCAAAAATTCCGTTTGGAACATAAACTGGATTTTTACTAAAGGTTCTAATTCGAGTCATTCTCCATCCAATTTTTTCAACAACACCTTCGATACTTCTATCTGAAGTGCGAATCCAATCTCCAGTAGAAAAAGGTTTATCCATTTGAATCATAAGGCCACCAAAAACGTTAGCAAGCATGTCTTTAGCGGCAAAACCGACGACAATACCACCGACACCACCTAGAGTAAGTATTGAAGAGATAGCGTAGCCATAAAATTGAGCAACTCCAAGAATAATGGCAAAGACAAAAAGAATTTTCATTAATCGAGCAAATAGCCTGACAGAGTCTTTATCAAAGCTTCCTTCAGATTCAAGCATAAAGTTTTCGACGCTTGAAATTAACCTTAAGATTCCCCATGTCAAAATAAATACAGGTGTAATGCTGATATAGCTAACAATTTGCCCAAGTGACTGGATTTCTGATGTTAGTTCACGCAATGAAAAGTATAACCATCCATACCAAATTAGGACCTTAAGGGGCGCAGAGATTGCTCTAATTAAGTGGTCATCTATTTGCGTTTTAGTGCTGCCAGAATGTTTTATGATTTGTTTAAGAACAAAGCTTAAAACAATATGAACAATAACAGCTAATACTAGAAGAGCTGCAACCATCTGAAATGGACTAATGTTTTGGATAAATTCATTCATCAGAGGTATTTTAATGGATTAATGGGCTCTTCATATTTTTTCATTTCGAAATAAAATGGTTTTTCACTGGTAAGGGCTATTAAGCCACCTTTTTCTATAATATCACCCTCACTCACGAGTAGCTCTTGATTTTGATTGTAGATACTATAGAAGCCATAAGCATGTTTGATAATAATCATTTTTCCATAACTTGTCATTTTATCACCGCTATACACAACTTCACCTTTTCTGATAGCCCTTACTTCTTGACCAGCAGAATTATTATAAGTTAAACCAAAATGGTTGTTTTTTTCAGAATAGTTTTTAAGTATTGAAGAGTCAATTGGCAAAGACCAGTCTTTGCTAACATTAGATTTACTGGTTTTTGATTTAGTTTTTTGTTGAACAGACTCTATTTTGTTGAATGATTTTTCTACGACTGTTACTTGTCCAATATCATTGGTTAAGCAGCCAGAGAGAAAAATAAGCAAAAAAAGAGTCAGAAGTTTAGTATGCATACCACACAATAAAAGCAATAATAATTATAAGAAAGTAGCCCAGCCAATCAATGTATTTATTTAACCATGTATCAGCCATTTTTCCAAGTTTTCTAACTAAATATGAAATTAAAAAATATCTAGCGCCTCTTGCAATTAAAGAAAAGGCCACAAAAGGAATAATTGGCATCGCCATCATTCCTGCTGTAATTGTAAATAATTTGTATGGAATCGGACTAAAACCTGCAATAAGTATGATCCATATGCCATATGTATTAAAGTACCTCTCAGCTGTATATAGCTCTGGCATGTAATTAAATTTATCCAGGATAGGCATGAATAGGTTTATTGCATAGACTCCAATATAGTAACCAACAACTGCGCCAAGTACAGAGGCAATAGTACAAATTGCAGCAAAGTAGTATGCCTTAGGTCTGTTTTTTAAAGACATTGATGCCAATAAAAGGTCTTGCAAAGGAAGTGGCAGTATCGAGGACTCTAGAAAGCTTATTAGAGACAGCCACAGGATTGCAAATCGACTGGCGGACCAATCTAAAATTTTGCTATATACGGAGTGAAAAGGTCTCATAAGTATGGTAAGACTTATTTTTTTAGCATTGGGAAGCCCAGTCTTTCCCTAGAGTCAAGATAAGCCTGGGCTACTTTTTGACTCATTGCTCTAACTCTACGAATAAATCTTGCTCTGTCTGTAACGCTGATTGCACGACGTGCATCGAGAAGATTAAAAAGATGTGACGCCTTCATAGTTTGCTCATAAGCAGGGAAAGGGAGGCTCTCTTCAATGAGTTTTAAGTTCATTGCTTCGGCTTCATCAAACTGCCTAAAAAGAACATCAATATCTGCAATTTCAAAGTTATATTTAGATTGCTCAACTTCATTTTGATGGAAAACATCTCCATAAGTTAAGCCCTCTGTCCAAATAAGATCATAAACGCTATCTACGCCTTGAAGGTACATTGCTAGCCTTTCTAAACCATAGGTTAATTCACCTGAAACAGGCTTACATGGTAGGCCACCGACCTGCTGAAAATATGTAAATTGACTAACCTCCATTCCATTAAGCCAAACCTCCCATCCTAGGCCCCATGCCCCTAGTGTTGGCGATTCCCAATTATCTTCAACAAACCTTACATCATGCATCTTTAGGTCAATACCAATATAGGATAACGAGTTAAGATATAAGTCTTGAATGTCTTTTGGAGATGGTTTTAATAAAACTTGAAATTGATAATAGTGCTGAAGGCGGTTTGGGTTTTCTCCATATCGACCATCACTAGGTCTTCTTGAAGACTGCACATATGCTGCTTTCCATGGCTCAGGTCCGATTGATCTGAGAAAGGTTGCTGGATGAAAGGTTCCAGCACCAACTTCCATGTCAAAAGGTTGGGTGATAGCACATCCTTTTTCAGCCCAATAATTTTGTAATTTTAGGATTAAGTTTTGAAATGATTTGGTTGTATCGAGTTCTGAGGTTGACATTTATTTGAACTAAAAATAACAATAACAAAAATTTTACCTCACCAATAACTTCTGAGGGTTAGCATTTATATTTTTGTATTAAGTACTATTAAAAAAAAATGCGGGAAAAAATCCCGCATTTTTTTTGTAGCTAAAAAAAACTTAATATTTATAAGTCTCTGACTTAAACGGACCTTCTTTAGGAATATTAATGTACTTTGCTTGAGTATCAGTCAGAATGGTCATCACTCCTCCAAAACCTCCAACCATTCCAGCAGCTACTTCTTCATCAAGTTTCTTTGGAAGAATCTCAACTGTGACATTCGCAGCTTTTTCAGCATTAGGAAGGTTAGCAAATTTTTTCTCAAAAAGATGCATTTGAGCTAAAACCTGGTTTGCAAAAGAGCCATCCATAATTCTAGAAGGGTGGCCAGTTGCATTTCCTAGATTAACTAATCGACCTTCAGACAACAAAATTAAGTAGTCATTTTTATTTTCCGAGCGATAGATACGGTGAACTTGGGGTTTTACTTCATCCCATTTCCAATTATCACGCATATATAAAGTATCGATTTCATTATCAAAATGACCAATATTACAAACTACAGAGCCTGCTTTTAGGCTTCTAAGCATTGCTGAGTCGCAAACGTTGGTATTGCCAGTTGTCGTTACAATTAAATCAGTAGTGCTTAGCAATTCTTTATTAATACAATCCATTGAGCCTGTATTAATTCCATCAATATATGGTGAAACAACCTCAAAGCCATCCATACAGGCCTGAAACGCACAAATAGGATCAACTTCAGTGATCTTTACAATCATTCCTTCTTGACGAAGTGACATAGCAGAACCTTTTCCAACATCACCATAGCCTATTAGAAGGGCTTTCTTTCCTGACATTAGCATATCTGTGCCGCGTTTTATAGCATCATTTAATGAGTGACGACATCCATATTTATTGTCATTCTTTGCTTTAGTGACTGCGTCATTAACATTGATTGCTGGAACTTTAAGCTCACCACTTTCAATCATCTCTAGAAGGCGGTGGACACCCGTTGTAGTTTCTTCACTGATACCATGAATTTTATCAAGCATTTCAGGGTATTTTTCATGAACCATACCAGTTAAATCACCCCCATCATCCAAAATCATGTTGGCATCCCATGGCTTACCATTATGAAGAATAGTTTGTTCAATACACCATAAAAACTCTTCTTCAGTTTCACCTTTCCAGGCAAAAACTGGAATATTTTTTGCAGCCATTGCAGATGCAGCATGATCTTGCGTTGAGAAAATATTACAAGATGACCAGCGAATTTCAGCGCCTAGATCTATTAGCGTTTCCATAAGGACAGCGGTTTGAATTGTCATATGAATGCAGCCCATAATTCTTGCTCCATTCAAAGGCTGTTCTTTACTATACTTTGATCGAAGGGCCATTAAAGCAGGCATTTCAGCCTCTGCTAGCTCAATCTCTTTGCGACCATACTCTGCTAAATTAATGTCAGCAACTTTATAGTCAAGATTAAGATCTGCAACTTTAAAACCAGTATTATCTGTTTTTGATTCGCTCATTTTATTTCCTGTTAAATTGAAAAAAAATGAGCGTCGTTTTGGTTACCAAGCCTGATTGAGAGGTATCTCAATGCAACGCTCCTCGGTAAGTTTGATATTATACAAAAAAAAAATAAAAAAAGAAACTATTTTAGTAATCCTGCCCTATCAGTTTTTTCCCAGCTAATTGAGTCCTCAGTTCTTCCAAAATGACCATAGCTAGCGGTCTGTTGATATATTGGGCGCTTTAAATCCAGCATTGAGATCAAGCCTTTAGGTCTAAGATCAAAGTGTTCTCTAATCAAGGCTACAATTTCATGGTGCGGCATCTTTCCAGTGCCAAAAGTATCAACACTAATACTCGTTGGCTCTGCAACACCAATTGCATAAGAGACTTGAATTTCACATCTTTCAGCAATGCCTGCTGCTACGATATTTTTTGCTACATATCGAGTAGCGTAAGCTGCACTCCTGTCAACTTTTGATGGATCTTTGCCTGAAAAAGCACCACCTCCATGTCTAGCCATACCGCCATAAGTATCTACAATAATTTTTCTTCCAGTTAGACCGGCATCTCCTACAGGGCCGCCTATTACGAAGTTACCAGTAGGATTAATATGATATTGAGTATCATTTGTCAGCCATTTTTCTGGCAAGATTGGTTTTATGATTTTTTCTAAGACTGTTTCTCTAAGCTCATCAAGAGAAACATCACCATCATGTTGGGTGGAAAGCACTACCGCATCGATTCCTACGATTTGATTGCCTTCGTAAATACAAGAAACTTGGGACTTTGCATCAGGGCGAAGCCATGGAATGGTTCCGTTTAGCATTAAGTCTGCTTGTTGTTTAACAAGTTGATGAGAAAGCATGATTGGCGCTGGCATTAACTCATCAGTAGAGTTTTCAGCATAACCAAACATAAGGCCTTGATCACCCGCTCCTTGTTCATGGTTTTCACTTTCTGTAACACCCATAGAGATGTCTTGGGACTGCCTACCAAGCAGATTAGTTATAGAGCAAGTATTACCGTTAAAGCCATACTCTTCTTTGTTATAACCAATACTGAGGATAGTTTCTCGAACGATAGCTGAGTAATCGATTTCAGCATCAGTAGTTATTTCACCAGCTAGGACGACTTGATTATCTTTGACTAAAGTTTCAACTGCAACTCTAGAATTGATGTCTTGTTTTAGTGCTGCATCGAGAATTGCATCAGAGATTTGGTCACAAACTTTATCAGGGTGACCAGCAGAAACAGATTCAGAGGTAAATATCATAGTGCAATCCTTTTTTTAAATTAAAAACCATAAAGATGGGTTTCTAGGAAAACACCAGCTTTAGCTTGTTTTAGTCACCTTAGTGACAACGCTAGCAATCGGAACAAATCAGCGTAATTAGATTATAATCTTTTATAAATAAATGTAAAGCCTATTCCATGCTAATTTTTAGAGCTAATGCGCTAACAAATGAAGCAGTCATTAGGCTAACGATTAGAATGAATCCTAAAAAATAGAATTGACCATTTATTGGAAGGCCGAACTGTGATTGAGAAACTGCACTCGTTGCAAAAATTAAAATAGGTATATAAAGAGGTAGTATTAACAAAGACAATAACATTCCAGAGTTTTTGATACTCACCACCAATGAAGCGCCTATAGATCCAATGAGGCTTAAACAAGGGGTAGCCAGGCACAGTGTTAACATTAAAATATATATGCTATTAGGTTCTAAAAATAAAGCCATCCCTAGTAATGGTGAAAGCAATATTATTGGTAGGCCAGTAAGTATCCAATGCGCAGTAGTTTTAGCAAATAGTATTAAAGAGAGGGACTGGTGCGAAGTGACTGCTTGCTCAAGTACGCCATTATCATAGTCATAGTGAAATAATGAGTTGAGCGATAAAAGCACAGAAAGCATTGTGATAACCCAAATAATTCCAGGCGCTAAATTTGATAATGTTTCTGCATCTGGGCTTATAGCTATTGGAAATAGTGAAATAGAAATAACAAAAAACATTAAAGGGTTAAGAAAGCTAGATGGGTTTCTAAAAGCCATTTTTAAATCTCTTGTTAATGTTTTTAAGAAGATATTCAAAGTGAAATCTCCTTAAGATTTTTAATATTGCAATCTTGATGAGTTGTTAAGATACAAACCCCACCTTCTAAACGATGTTTTTCAATTTGACTTTCAATAATCTTGATTCCATCTGAATCTAGTGAAGTGAAAGGTTCATCAAGAAGCCAAACTTTGGATTGACTAATAAAAAGCAGCGATAAGGCGACTCTTCTTTTTTGACCTGCAGAGAGATTTCCAGCGAGTTCATTTTCGTAATTTGTTAAACCAACTGCTTGTAAAGCTTTATGAAGATTTGGGAATGCAATATCAGTACTTAGATTAGTTAAATACTCTAGATTTTCGATGCAGCTAAGTTCTGAGCTTAGGGGGGCGTAATGGCCAAGATATAGGGTTTCTAGTTGGTATTTTTCACTGCTAACTTCACTTTGATTGTATGTTATAGATCCTGATTCAGGGGAGTTAAGTCCGGAAATTATCTTTAGTAACGAAGTTTTTCCGGATCCATTTGGACCAGAAATTCTTAGGACTTCACCAGGACTCAAATTAAAAGATAGGTTTTCAAAGAGAAGATTGTAGCCCCTTTGACAGCTTAAGTTATTGACTGTTAGTTTCGACATGCTTACATTTTAGTTGATAAGACAAATAAAGGCGCAAAAATCTACACAGAGCATAACTTTGTAAAAAAACTTTTTGCTAATTAATATTTGAAATTTCTTTTAAGCCACTCTTGTCAATTTCAGATAGGAGGTTGTCTGTAAATATAAGTCTTAAGCGATATCTAATTTCTATTTCACCATCTATTGTTGAGTGATTAATATAGTCCCATTGGTATTGATGAAAAGGGTCAATAATACTTGGAGATCCAATAAGGTTCATTACAGCTTCTTTTGACATGCCTAGTTGAAGCTGATTAACCTCTTTAATATCTAGAATTACTCCCTGCATAATTGTTGGTTTATATACATCAATTGAGGGCAACTTAGGCTTAGCCCAACTAGGTAATGATAGCTTTGGCATGTTTGGTAGATCGGGCATTGAAAACTTTGGTAGTTTAGGAAGATCAGGCACCTTAGGAAGAGAATTTGTACACCCAGTCAATACAAGGCAGGCCACTAGAATAAAAGTTAATCTCTTCATCATTAGTTAAAACATATAAAATATAAACAAGATTTTACCTTAAGGATTTTTAAATGGATGCAGAAGATTTAAAAAGTGCTGGTCTTAAAGTTACCCTTCCAAGGCTAAAGATTCTAGAAGTATTGGAGAATTCACCAAACCATCATTTAAGTGCTGAAGATATTTATAGGGTTCTTATTGAGCAGAATGAAGATGTTGGTGTTGCAACAATCTATCGCGTTTTATCTCAATTTGAAGAGTCAGGCATTGTGCATAAATTAAATTTTGAAAATAACCAAGCTGTCTATGAGTTATGCGGGTTAGAGCATCACGACCATCTGGTTTGCGTTAAGTGTAATAAGATTATCGAGTTCCAAGATGATGTTATTGAGCAACATCAGCTTCAAATTGCAAAAAAACATGGCTTTGAGTTAACTGACCACTCACTTTATCTGTATGGCTTATGTAAGGACTGTCATTAGGTTTTTTAGGACTTTATAAATTATGGATGATTTTATTTATAGGGCTTTAATGGCATCAATAGGCGTCTCTGTAATCGCAGGCTCTCTTGGCTGTTTTGTTATCTGGAAGCGACTTTCTTATTTCTCTGATTCTATTTCACATAGTGCGCTTCTAGGGGTGGCTCTTGGTCTCGCAACTGGACTAGGGATTAATTTTGGATTGATTATTGTTGGTGGATTATTTGCAACTTTAATTGTTTTCTTGCAGCAAAAAGAGTTCTGGTCAAGTGATGCGGTGCTGGGTATCTTCTCTCATATTTCACTCTCCTTAGGAATAGTTGTTTTAGGGTTTATTGGCGATCAAAATACAGATTATTTTTCTTATCTTTTTGGAGATATATTATCTATAACCTCTAACGATATCTATTGGATATTTTCTGTTATGGTGATAGTTGCTTTCCTTTTATTTATTAATTGGAAAAAACTATTATTACTGACGCTTAATGAAGAGTTAGCAAAAGCTGAAGGTATTAATAAAACTTTTTATGAGCTTCTTTTTATGTTTTTAATAGCGCTCGCTGTATCTGTTTCAGTTCAAATTGTAGGCGTTTTGCTAATCACCTCTTTGCTAATTATTCCACCTGCTGTGGCTCGTGTTTTTTCAGACTCGCCTGTATCAATGATCTTTAGCTCAATGCTAATATCAATTGGTGCTGTTTTATTAGGCCTTTACTCGTCGATAGCATTTGATCTGGCTACTGGCCCAGCAATAGTTATTACTTTAGGACTTTTCTTTTTAATTGTTCAGTTTCTACCGAGTAAAAGTAGTTAAAGGGATTCGTTAAGCGCCGTCAATTGGTTAGTTTGTTGCTCAATTACTAGTGGATCTATAATTGCCTCTAAGTCGCCTTCCATAACTTCACTTAATTTGTAAAGCGTTAAATTAATTCGATGATCAGTAACTCTTCCCTGAGGATAATTATAAGTTCTAATCCTTTGAGAGCGATCGCCACTTCCAACCAACTCTTTTCTTTGAGAGGCCTGCTCCTTTTGTTGCTCTTGTTGTTGAGCATCTAAAATTCTGGATGCTAAAACTGATAAAGCTTGGGCCTTATTTTTGTGTTGAGATCGACCGTCTTGGCATTCTACAACTGTTCCAGTAGGAATATGAGTTACACGAACAGCTGAATCAGTTTTGTTGACATGCTGGCCCCCAGCTCCAGAAGCTCTAAAGGTATCTACCCTAACATCATTCATATTGATATTAACTTCTTCAATGCTAGAAACTTCTGGCATAACGGCAACGGTGCACGCAGATGTGTGAACTCTGCCTTGTGACTCTGTTTCAGGAACCCTTTGAACACGATGAGCCCCAGATTCAAATTTAAGTTTTGAGTAGACATTAGTTCCACTTATTCGAGCTATAATTTCTTTAAACCCACCGTGTTCTCCTAAATTAGAGCTCAAAATTTCAAGCTGCCATTTGGATTTTTCTACATATCGGGTATACATTCTATAAAGATCACCTGAAAAAATACTCGCTTCATCACCACCGGTTCCTGCTCGAATTTCAATAATTATATTACGTGAATCATTAGGGTCTTTTGGTAAAAGAGATTTCTTAAGATCTAATTCAAGTTGCTCTAGAATCTTTCGACCGGAAGCAATTTCTTCTTCGGCCATTTCTTTAATATCTTGATCATCTTCTTTAAGAAGTATTTCAGCAGCGTCAATGTCACCAATGACAGATAAATATTCAATATACTTATCATTTATGGGGCTTAACTGAGAGTGCTCTATAGAAAGCTCTCTAAATTTATTTTGATCAGTGGCAATAGACTGATCTGAGAGCATCGCATTGATTTCTTCAAGGCGCATGGACAATTGCTCTAATTTAGTAAGGATTGATTGGTTCATTAGTTGTCGATCTTAGAAGGTTTTGTTGTGTCTTTTTCGACTACTTCATGGGAGTTGGTATTAAAGCTGCTAGGATTTTTTAAATTTTCTAAAGTTTTATGGAGTAATTTATTAGTCAGTTTATCTGCTAACTCCTCAACTACTAGATCTGGATTGGAGCCCAACTTAAGTTTTCTTAATGCAACTTGTAAAAGTTCATCCTTCAGCAAATTTGCTTGCCTTCTATGATTTTTTATTATCTCTTCATTGGGAATATTGTTAGCCCATTCAATAAAATCAACACTTTTCTCGTTAATTATTTCCTTTGCAAGAACTTTTTCTTTCAGTCTTTCCTCTAGATTGCTATTGGCAATTTGCTGTAAATCATCCACACTGTAAAGAAATACATCTTTTAACTGATTAGCTTCTGGCTCAATATCTCTAGGTATAGCTAAATCAATAAGCAGCATAGGCTTATGCTTTCTCTGGTGTAAAACCGTTTCAATCAAGCCTTTTCCAATAATTGGAATAGGCGCTGCAGTTGAGGAAATAACTATATCTGCCCTATGAAGGTTTTCAGACAGGCTTTTTAATGAAATTGCCTCTGCCTCATACTTGATAGCAATAGGTTGCGCGTTTTCTATAGTCCTATTTGCAAAAATCATCTTCTTTACGCCCCTCTTACTAAGATGCTGTGCACTAAGCTCAATCATTTCTCCCGCACCTATAAGTAAGACTGTTTGGTTTGATAGATTTGTAAATATTTTTTCACTTAGCTTGACCGCGCAATAGGCAACTGAGATTGGTGAAGAGCCAATGTTAGTATCTGTACGAACTTTCTTTGCAGTTTTAAAGACGTGTTGGAAAAGTTTCTCTAAAATTTTATCTAAAGCACCCTCACTTTTTGAAAGCTGATACGCATCTTTAAGTTGCCCAAAAATTTGAGGCTCTCCCAGAACTAAAGATTCTAGTCCACAGGCAACATTGCAAATATGTTGAACGGCTTCATTTGTCTCATAATAAGAAGCATATTCATTTAATGAAAGATAATCAATGCCGTGACTTGATGCTAAAAATTTTATCAAAACATCACGTATATTCTTTGAGTCATGTGATACATAAATTTCTGACCTGTTGCAGGTAGAAAAGATAACGCAGCCTTTAATTTCTTTAAGTGAGAGTAGTGATGAAATAGCAGGCTCAAGCTCACTTTGAGCAAAGGCTACTTTTTCCCTAATTGCGACTGGGGCTATTTGATGGTTTACACTCAGGATTGCAATATTTGACATTTAAAAAAAACGAAAATAATTTAATCGATTAATTATACATTGTCTATTCAATTTCATCAAAAGATAAACCTTTTAAGATATACCGATAGTTTTATATAATTAATAAATCGAACTACCTATTGGTCTAAAATAAAGACCATAAATTAAAAATAAAATTAATAAATATGATTGAAGAGGACAGTCTAGTTGGCGGAGAAAGTCAAAATAATGAGGATCTAAAAGTTACCTCAGTTAGGCCAAGTTCATTTGCAGATTATATTGGACAAGAAGACGTCAAATCACAAATGTCTTTGTTTATTCAGGCAGCAAAGTCACGTTCAGATGTTCTTGATCATTGTTTGATTTATGGCCCCCCTGGCTTAGGCAAGACGACTCTTGCTAATGTCATTGCCAACCAAATGGGTGCTGGGATTAAGCAAACGTCTGGCCCGGTCCTAGAGCGCTCTGGAGATTTAGCTGCAATACTTACAAAACTTGAGCCGTTTGACATTCTCTTTATAGATGAAATTCATAGGCTTAACCCAGTTGTGGAAGAAATTCTTTACCCTGCGCTAGAAGATTTTAAACTTGATATTTTAGTGGGAGAGGGCGTTGCTGCTCATTCAGTTCAACTTGAATTGCCTCCATTTACTTTGATTGGAGCGACTACTAGAGCAGGAATGCTTACCTCACCACTCAGAGATAGATTTGGAATAGTTCATCGATTGACTTTTTATAATGTTGAAGAGCTGCAAGAGATAGTAGAAAGGTCGGCATCAATTTTGAATATCGAAATCGAAAGTCAAGGTTCATTAGAAATTGCTAAGCGCTCTAGAGGGACTCCGAGAATTGCTAATCGTCTTTTGAGAAGAGTTCGTGATTTTGCAGACGTAAAAACAAATGGTGTAATTAATATACAAATTGCAAAAGAGGCTCTTGAGACCTTAAAGGTTGATGAGGCCGGACTTGAGCAGCTTGATAGAGATTATCTGAGTTTAATTATTACTAAGTTCTCTGCAGGACCTGTTGGTCTTGATACATTAGCTACTGCGCTAGGTGAAGAGCGTTCAACTTTAGAGGATATGATAGAGCCCTATCTTCTTCAGCAGGGCTTTATAATGAGGACGCCACGTGGAAGAATAGCTACTGATCTTGCTTTTTCTCATTTAGGAGAGGTTCGTCTCAGTCATACCCAAGACTTGTATGGTAAATGAGTAGTTTAACTGTCAGAGTCTACTATGAAGATACAGATGCTGGTGGGGTTGTTTATTATGCCAATTATTTAAAATATATTGAAAGAGGTAGGACTGAACATCTACGTGAGCTTGGTTTTGAGCTGGTTACTATTGCCAATGAGAGTGGGCTGGTCTTTGTTGTTAAATCTGTAAAGGCAGATTATCTATTGCCTGCTTTTCTGGATGACACTATTGAGGTGCAAACTAGCATTGAATTAGTTAAGCATGCGAGCTTAATTTTTACTCAGAAAATAACGAATATAGAGAAAAATACGGTATTATTTAACGCGGAAGTAAAGGTAGTTTCTGTATTAAAAAATAATTTAAAACCTTGCGCTTTTCCGCAAGAAATCTTGGAGAAACTAAATGGAAGAAAATAGCTTGTCAATTGTTGGTCTAATATTTAGCGCTGGCCTCGTTGTCCAACTAGTGATGATTATATTGGTCTTAATGTCAATTTACTCTTGGACTGTAATTATGTCTAAGAAAAAGATTTTGATGGATGCGTCTAAAGATGTTGAAAACTTTCATCAAGAATTTGAAAAAGAAAGTGAGCTATCTGTTTTATATAAAAATTTACCACCCTTAGCTTCTGACTATACTGCAATGGAAGATATTTTTGGCTCTGGTTACAAAGAGTTTACTCACAGTAAGTCCACGTCTAGCCAGTTACGCATCATGAACTCAGAAAGAGCTTACAGGTCAATGAACACCTCTGCGAGTAATGAAATTGATCGACTTGACTCTAGCCTTTCTATCCTTGCAATGATTGCATCATCAAGCCCTTATATTGGTCTTTTTGGAACGGTCTGGGGAATTATGCATTCATTTATTGGCCTCGCATCAGTTAAGCAAGCAACCATAGCGATTGTTGCCCCCGGTATTGCGGAAGCTCTTATTGCAACTGCTTTTGGACTTTTTGCGGCAATACCCGCAACTATTGCTTACAACAGATTGGTTTCGCATGTTGAAGAAATTGGTAATAAATACACCGCATTTGTGGAAGAGATTTTTGTAATCCTACAGAGACAAAAATGATAGAACTGCCAAGGCGCTCAAGACCTGATATCCATGCAGATATCAATATCGTTCCGTATATTGATGTAATGTTGGTGCTTTTGGTTATTTTTATGATGACCACTCCTATTATAGAGCAAGGCGTTGAGGTCGACTTACCAAGTGCGCCAGCTGGAGTCGTTGATTATCAAGATCAGCAACCATCAATTATTTCAGTTGATGTAGATGGAAACTACTTTATTAACCCAATGACCAGCCCAGGAATGGATGCGATTGAAGATCTAGAGCCGGTGTCATTAAATGTGGCTATAAATCAAGTACTTGCTCGAAAAGAGATATATCCAGATATGCAGGTTTTTGTTAGGGGTGATAAAAAAGTTGCTTACGAAAAAGTTATCGAAATTATTGCTGTATTAAAGCGGTATGGCAAGATTGACAAGGTTGGCTTTATGACCGAAAACCCAAATTAGTTGAATTCAAATTATGAATTTTTTAAAAAAAATTACTCAGTTTTTTAGTAACTTATTACCTAAAAAAATAGAAGTAGCGTCAAAAGAAAAAGAGAAAGGTAAGTTATCAGATGTCCAAGAAGATAAAACTTCTAGGATTAAAAATTTCATTATTAAGATTTCAAGTTTTATTTATAGATACCTAAAAAAATTCGTTATATTTTTATTGGGCCTCATTAATACAATGATGCAGCCAATGAT